>DASUPQ010000436.1 GCA_036280995.1 Actinomycetota bacterium
CGCACGGTGACCGGGTCCCGGCCAGCGCCCCACGGGACCGGCCGCGGTCCGGCCGCGGTCGGCGCTAATGACGCTCGCCTGAATCTCCCCAGACCTGCTCGCTGAATCTCCCCACCCGTGTGGCCCCGCTTCATCGCTCACACGGGAGGGAACGAAGTGCACGCACCGCGCATCACCCCAGAGGGTCTGGTCGATCCCGGCGGCTGCCCGCGACGTGGCGACGACCGACGGGCGATCCCGCTCGTACTCGGACGGCGAGCGGACCGCCGGCGTCCGACCGCCGGCGTCCGCCCGCCGGCGTCCGCCCGGCGGCGATCGATCCGCCCGGGCGCCGCCGCGCCGGCCGACGGGCGGTGAGCGCGCCGTGACCGGCGACGGGCACGTCCTGGAGCTGGCCGAGCGGGCGGCCGAGGCCGTGCGGGAGTTGAACCACCTCACCCGCGACCCACGCGTGTTCGCCGGGCCGGCCGAGCTGTACCGGCTGGTCGGCGAGTTCGCCGTGCTGGCCGGCGGGCTGCCGCAGCTGCTGGGCCAGCTCGGCCGCTGGCTGCAGACCGAACACGACGCCGGCCGGGTCCGCGCCGACACCGGCACCGAGGCTGGCCGGATCGTCGCCGCGGCGGGCGCCGACCTGGCAGACGCCCGCGACGCGGCGCACGAGTTGGCCCACGTGTTGGACGCTGCACTGCAGCATTTGGCCCACCTGGGCGCCACCGAACCCGACCACGCCATTTCGAAGCGTGGTTGATGCGCGTGGCTGCGCGGAAGTCGGCGGTGCTCCCTCGAGTCTGGCGGTTCTGACCACCGACCAGCTGTTCGAGGGAGCCCGCTTCATGCTCACACGGGAGGAAGACGTGGACGCACACGCACTACGCCGCAGGGGCTGGTCGATCTCCGCGATCGCCCGTCACCTGGGCAAAGACCGAAGGACGATCCGGGCGTACTTGAACGGGGAGCGGACCGCCGGTGTCCGCGCGCCGGCCGGCCCGGACGTGTTCGAGCCGTTCGTGGTCTACTGCCGCGAGCGGCTGGCCGAGGACCCGCACCTGTGGGCGACGGCTCTGCACGATGAACTGCTGCAGCTGGGGTACGACCGCTCCTACCCGCGGCTGACGCACAACCTGCGGGCCCGGCAGCTGCGGCCGGTGTGCCACGCCTGCCGGCCGACCGGCGGCCGCCCGGCGGCGGTCATCGAGCATCCGCCGGCCGAGGAAACCCAGTGGGACTGGCTCGAGCTGCCCGACCCACCCACGAGTTGGGACGGGTACGGGCAGCGGGCGTTCCTGCTCGTCGGCGCCCTGTCCCACTCGAGCCGGTGGCGTGGGGTGCTGGCCGAGGCGATGGACCAGCCGCAGCTGATCGACGCGCAGCACCAGGTGGTGACCCGGCTCGGCGGGCTGACCAGGGTGTGGCGGTTCGACCGGATGGCCACCGTCGTGCACCCGGACAGCGGCAAGGTCACCGCCTCCTACGCGGCGGTCGCCAAACACTATCGGGTGCAGGTCAAACCATGCCCACCCCGGCGGGGCAACCGCAAGGGTGTGGTCGAGAAGGCCAACCACACCGCGGCGCAACGCTGGTGGCGCACCCTGCCCGACGACATCACCGTCGCCGCCGCGCAGGCCCGGCTCGACGAGTTCTGCGGCACCGTCGGTGATGCCCGGGACCGCGTCGATGTCGACGGGACCCGGTGCACCGTCGCGGATCTGGCCGCCCGTGAGCGGCTCGCGCCGCTGCCGGCGGCCGCGTTCCCGGCCGAGGTCAGCGTGCCACGGGTCGTGTCCGCGCAGGCGCTGGTGCACTTCCGCGGGAACCGGTACTCCGTGCCGCCCGAACTGGCCGGCGGCCCGGTCACCGTGACCCACCGGCTGGGCTCCCCGGTGCTGGCGTTCGTCACCGACCGCGGCGTCACCGTGGCCCTGCACCACCGGGTCGCCGACGGCACCGGCGCCACGATCCGCAGCGAGCACCACGTGACCGCGCTGAACAAGGCCGCCCTGGCCGCGTTCACCACCGCCCGGCCGCACCGCCGCAAGGAACGCATCCCACCCGGCCCGGCCGCCCTGTTCGCCGCAGACGTCCTGCGCGGCAACACCACCGAACCCGAACCCGTCGTCGATCTGACCGTCTACGCGGCCGCCGCCGCGATCCGGAGGAACCTGCCATGACCACCGACACCAGCGACGCGCCGGCGCCGGCCACCACCGCCGAGAACAGTCGCTACCAGCAGCTGCGTGCCCACCTGACCACCCTCAAGCTGCTCGACGCGGCCGAGGCCCTGCCGGCCGTGCTGGACCAGGCCCGCACCGAGAAGCTCACCCCCACCGCCGCTCTGGAACGTCTGCTGCGGATCGAGGTCAACGCGACCGAGGCCCGCCGGCTCGCCGGCCGGCTCCGTTTCGCCTGCCTGCCCACCGACGCGACCCTGGAGGAGTTCGACTACGACGCCCAACCCGGTGTTGACCCCCGCCTGATCAACGACCTG
>DASUPQ010000437.1 GCA_036280995.1 Actinomycetota bacterium
GACCGGGCGGGCGGTGCCGACGACCCGGCGCAGGCCGATCGGGGTACCGGCCACGACCACGTCGCAGTCGGCGGCGTCGATGGTGGCCGCCAGCTCCTCGATCTGGCGCCCCCCGTAGCCCATGGCCGGCAGGACCAGCCCGATGCCCGGGTAGGCGCGGAAGGTCTCGGCGATCGAGCCGACGGCGTACGGCCGGGGATCGACGAAGCTGGTCGCCCCGGCCTGGCGGGCGGCGACCGTGCCCGCTCCATACGGCATGCCGCCATGGGTCAGGGTCGGGCCGTCCTCGACGACCAGAACCCGGGCGCCGGCCAGGGTCGGTCCCGGCTCCAGTGTCACCGGGGACGCGGCCCGGATGACGGTCGCCCTGGGGTTGGTGGCGGCGACGTTGGCGGCGACGGCGGCCACGGCGGCCGGTTCGGCGCTGTCCACCTTGTTGATCACCACCACGTCGGCCATGCGCAGGTTGGTCTCGCCCGGGTGGTAGCGCAGCTCGTGGCCGGGCCGCCGCGGGTCGGCCACGGTGATATGCAGGTCGGGGGCGAAGAACGGGAAGTCGTTGTTGCCGCCGTCCCAGACGATCACATCGGCCTCGTTCTCGGCCCGGTACATGATCCCGCGGTAGTCCACGCCGGCGTACATGACCATGCCCTGGCGGACCGGCTCCTCGTACTCCTCGCGTTCCTCGATGGTCGGGTTGCTGGCGTCGATGTCGGCAAGGGTGGCGAACCGCTGCACCCGCATCCGCTCCAGGTCGCCGTACGGCATCGGGTGGCGGACCAGCGCGACCCGGAGGCCGGCGTCCAGCAGCAGCCGGCCGACCCGGCGGCTGGTCTGGCTCTTGCCGGCGCCGGTGCGGACCGCGGAGATGGCGACCACCGGTCTGGCGCTGCGCAACATGGTGGCCCGGGGGCCGAGCAGCCGGAAGTCGGCCCCGCCGGCCAGCACGGCCGAGGCCTTGTGCATGACCTCCTCGTGCGACAGGTCCGAGTAGGCCAGCACCACCTCGTCCACGTGGTGGTCGCGGATGATGCCGGCCAGCTCCTCCTCGGGCCGGATGGGGATGCCGGTCGGATAGGAGCTCCCGGCCAGCGCCGGCGGGTAGGTGCGGCCGGCGATCCCGGGGATCTGGGTGGCGGTGAAGGCGACGACCCGGGTATCGGCGTCGTTGCGGAAGACGGTGTTGAAGTTGTGGAAGTCGCGCCCGCCGGCGCCCATGATGACGACCGTCCGCATGGGTCGTCGCCTCCTGGATGGTGGCCCGCGCCGGCGGGGTGTCGGCGCGGGCCGACCGGTCAGCGCCTGACCGGCTGGTTGTCAGCGATCGGTGGCAGCAGGTCCTCGACCGTGAGGGGCTCGGCCCTGGTCGGTGCCCTGGTCGCCCGCCAGCGCAGCCACACATAGACCGGGATGCCGGCCAGCAGCAGCAGGAACCCCTTGAAGACGACCTCGTAGCCGGCCCCGGCGATCGCCCACAGCGAATAGCCGAAGGCCCCCAGGGCGACCAGCGCGTCGCGGGCCAGCCGCCGTCCCGAGAACCGGGCTTGGTCGGTCTTCAACAGCATGAGCTGGGCGGCGGCCGAGTAGGCGTAGGGCACCAGGGTGGTCAGGGTGGCCAGCAGGATGATGAAGGTGAACTGCTCCACCAAGCTCTTGGTGTAGTTCATGGCCAGCAGCAGGGTCACCAGCACGCTGGAGGTGACCAGGCCGAGCACGGGTGCGCCGCTGCGGCCGGTGCGGGCGAAGGCGGCCGGGAACAGCCGGTCGCGGGCGGCGGCCATCGGGATCTGGCCCTGCAACAGGATCCAGCCGTTGAGGGCGCCGAAGGCCGAGACGATGGCGCCGACGGCGACCGCGTCACCGGCCCAGCCGCCGAACATCTCGGCGGCCGCGTCCGCGAAGGGGGCGTTGGAGCCGGCGAGCACCCCGGCCGGGATGACGCCCATCACCGCGACCGTCCCCAGGATGTACACCAGGGCGGTGACCAGCGTGCCGATGACGGTCGAGCGTGGGATGGTGCGCTTGGGCTCGGTGACGTCCTCGGCCGGGACGGTGGCCGACTCCAGGCCGATGAACGCCCACAGCGTGAGGGCGGCGGCGGCGGTGACCGAGCCGAACACCGACCCGCCGGCGGCGTTGAACGCCCCGAAGTTGCCGCCGTCAAAGAACAGCAGCCCCACGGTGGCGATGGCCAGCAGCGGCACCAGCTTGAGGACGGTGGTCACGGCCTGGACCCAGCCGCCGTGGCGCACCCCCAGGGCGTTGACGAAGGTGAGGGCCCAGATCGCGGCCACCGCGACCGCGGCCGCCAGCAGGGCGTTGGTGGCCAGGGCGCCCCAGAAGACCGACAGGTAGCTGACGAAGGCGACCGCGATGGCCGCGTTGCCGGCCCAGATGGCGATCCAGTAGCCCCATGCCGTCTGGAAGCCGACGAAGTCGCCGAACGCCTTGCGGCTATAGGCGTAGGGCCCGCCGGTCCGCGGGTAGGC
>DASUPQ010000438.1 GCA_036280995.1 Actinomycetota bacterium
TCCGTCCGCTGGGCCGGCCCCGCGCAGCTCCTGGATGACCAGCACCGCTGGGACGCCGCGCGCCGACTGCTGCACGACGAAGACCTGGGCGCCGAGGACCGGCTCGCTGGCCTGCTGGTCTTGCTCTACGCCCAAGGTGCCACCGCGATCAGCCGAATGACCGTCGAGCAGATCCACATCGATGCTCACGACGTTCGGCTGCGCCTGGGCCGGGTGCCCATCCAGCTGCCCGAGCCGGTCGCCACCCTGGCCTGCGACGTCGTCGCCCACCGCAAGGGCCACGCCACCATCGGCGCCGTCGCGCCGTCGCCCTGGCTGTTCCCCGGGGGCCAGCCCGGACGGCCGATCTGCACCGCGCGACTGACCCAGCGGCTCAACGATCTCGGCATCCGGCCCAACCAGACCCGCAGCACCGCGCTGTTCCAGCTCGCCACCGAGATCCCCGCCGCGATCCTGGCCCGCACCCTGGGCATCCACACCGACGTCGCCGTCACCTGGTAACGCCTCTCCGGCGGGGACTGGGCCAGCTACGCCGCCCAGATCAGCCAACGAACCACGCCGTCGGCCAGGCATTCCGACAGTTCGAATATCTGAGGTCACCGTTATGGGTCCGCGAGGACGAGGCCCTGCGCGCCGCAGCGAACTGGAAGACCCATACGACCGGCTGGCGAGTGCCCGATGCCTGGTAGCCGTCTCGGGCACCTTCGCCCCGCCGGCCTGGATCCCGTGGCGCGGCTGTTCTCGCAGCTGCCGCCGCTCTGGCACGGCCCGATCATCGGCCCCGGCATCGCCGACTGGGCGTCGATCAGCGAGAACGGCGAACGCAGAATCAACCTGACCGGGCTACCCGACCCGTTCCCCGCCGAGCTGGCCTGGATGGCGCACTGGCAGGCCCTCGATGGCACCCGGTCCTCGGTCCTGGCGACCAACCAGCTGGCCAACATCCTGCGCCGGGCCGCGCGGGACAACCACCCGTTCCCGGGCTCGATGCGCGACATGGACTGGGACACCGCGTCGGCGTTGCAGGGCTGGTTCTACGCCACCCGGTGGGGCCGGCTCCCGCCCCAGGGCAGCCGCGCCCGGTTGCGGGTCGTGTTCCGCTTCGCCCGGTTGGCCCTGCTCGCCCGCTGCCACGACGGCCCGTGGTGGGCACTGGACGACTGGCACCCGCGCTGCGACCCCCGGATCCCGCTGACGGCGCGCGAGCCGCAGGCCAACTACGGGTGCTCCCCGGGCCAGATCGCCCAGCCCTGGCTGCGGGCGGCGGTCAAGTGGCATCTGGGCACGATGCTGGAGGCCGGGACGCTGCGCTGGACGACGGTCAGCCAGGAGCGGCTGCCGTGTCTGCTGCGCTTCGACCGCTGGCTGGCGACCTTGGACCGCCCCGGCGACGTCCTGGGCGACCAGGCGGGCGCGGCGGAGCAGGCCGCCGCGTTTCGGCGCTGGGACGCCGACCCCGACAACCGCCGCGGGCCCGACCGGCGCTCGAGCGTCGTGGCTCCCCGTCTGATCAACGACGATCTTCGGGCCGTCGCCGAGCTGTTCGCGTTCCTCGCGGCGGCTAACCCGATCGAGGCCCGCCGCGTCCTGGGACCCTCGCCGGGCCGGCAGGTCACCGACGCCCACGCGGCCGGCTGGTTCCGCCAGGTCTCCCGCATCCCGCACCAGCCCGCCCTCAATGCCGGGCATTACGTTGACGACCACGCCCTCGCCCAGATCCCCGCCGCGCTGCCCCTGCTCGGGCTGCCACGCGAGCAGCAGATGCAGATCACCCGCGGCGACGGCACCCAGGTGCTCGCGCACGGCCTCGCCGACGCCCAGGCGATGCGCATGATCTTGCTGCAGATCCTCACCGGCCGCCGGGCCAGCGAGATCCGCACCTGCGCGTTCGACTGCCTGTCCCCGCTACCCAACCGCGCCACCGCCACCGCCACCGCCGAGGACCCCGCCGCCGACAACCCCGCCGCCGACAACGAGGAGATCGCGCGCTTCCACTACGCCCAATCCAAGATCGAGGCCGCACCGGACAACATCCTCGTTGACCGCGAGGTCACCCAGGTCATCGAGGAGCAACAGCAGTGGATCCGGGAGCGGTTTCCCGACATCGAGCCACGCTTCCTGTTCACTCAGCGCCTGGGCAACCGCACCGCCACCAAGCCCTACCCGTCGGGCACCTACGCCTGGATGCTGCGCGAGTTCAGCAATATCGTCAAGATCACCGACAGCAAGGGACGGGCGGTCGGGCTGAGCCACACTCACCGGTTCCGGCACACCAAGCTGACCCGCCTGGCCGAGCTCGGGCTGCCCATCCACGTCCTGCAGCGCTACGCCGGGCACGCCAGCCCGACGATGTCGATGCACTACATCGCCCAACGCGAGGAGCACGCCGAGCAGGCGTTCCTCGCCACCGCGAAGCTCAAGGCCGACGGCACCCGCGTGTTGTTCTCCCGCGAGGACCACGACAGCCTGCACCTGTTCGACCGGCCCGACCGGTTCTTACCCCACGGCTGGTGCATGCTGCCGCCGCTGCAGACCTGCGACAAGGGCAACGCCTGCCTGACCTGCTCGGTGTTCGTCACCGACCATGATGACGCTCGCCGAAATTCCCCGGTGTTGCTCAGCGAAATTCCCCACCCTGGGAACGAGGGGGGTCGTAGGTCTTTGACATTGGTCGTGTCATGTGCATCGGCGGTGTGTCGTGCCGCGGCGTGGGCGCGTTCGGCGATTCCGCGGGCCTCCTGCGCGTGTGCGGGGTCGGTGCGGGCGTGTTGATCGGCGATCCGGGCGAATAGTTCGGCCTTGTGGGTCAGCAACGCGGCGTACTCGGCGGGGTCGCCGCCCAGGGCCGGTGGGCGCAGCCGGGCGAGTCGGGCGGTGAACGCGGCGATGTCGGCGAGGGTGACCGGCTCGGCCGGGTCGGTGGCCGCGGCCGGCGCGGGGCGGGGATCGGGGTCAGTCATGGCGGGCTCCGGGGATGGGGACCTGAGCGGCGGCCGGCGTGACGCGCAGGGTGATGACCGCGACCGGGCGGGCGCAGTGCGGGCAGCGGGCGGCCGGTTGAGCGCGGGCGGCGACGGCGTCGGGACGCGGGACGGCGGGCGGGACGGCGGGCGGGACGGCGTCTGCCCGGCGGCGTCCGGGGCGGCGGCGGCGCCAGGCGGTCTTGCGGCAGCGTTCGGAGCAGTAGCGCCGCCGCGGGATCTGGCCGGGGGCGGGGGTGAACGTCTGCCCGCAGACCGGGCAGTGGCCGGTGGCGGCCCCGGTGGTCGGGTTCATGGCCGCACCGCCTGGCGGAGCTGCTCGGCGCGGGCCTGGTGGGCGCGCATCCGGTAGGAGGGGCCCTCGATCGCGGCGACGATGCCCCGGTGCAGCAGCCGGTCCAGGACCGCGGCGGCCATCATGGGGTCGGCGAAGCGTTCGGCCCAGGTCGCGACCCCGGCGTGACTGGTGATGATCACACTGGATTTCAGGTAGCGCCCCGAGATCACCTGGAACAGCGCGGCATTGGCGTCGGCGTCCAGGCGCCGGTAGCCGAACTCGTCGATCACCAACAGCCGGGGTCCGGCGTAGAACCGCAGCATGTGGTTCCAGCGGCCCTCCCGGGCGGCGCGGGTGCAGCGGGCGGCGAGGTCTTCGGCGGTGGTGAAGTAGACCCGGTGCCCGGCCTCGATCGCGGCCCGGGCCAGCCCGATCGCGAGCATCGTCTTGCCGACCCCGGGCGGGCCGATGAACAGCACGTTGGCGGCCTCGTCGAGGAACCGCAGCGTCGCCAGGTCGCGGATCAACCCCTCGTCCACCCCAGGTTGGGCGGTGTAGTCGTAGTCGGCCAGGGTGTAGCCGCGGGCAGGCAGGCGAAGTGGGTGCGCGAGGCCAGCCGGCGGGCCTGGGTGGCGGCGACCTCGACGGCGAGCAGCCGTTCCAGGGTGGCCACCGCGGACAGTGAGCGGGCGCGGGCGTCGTCGAGCACCCCGGGCAGCGCCGCGGCGGCGTCGGGCAGCCGCAGGTAGGCCAGGTGCTCACGCAGCCGCTGGTAGAGCGCCGCTTCCCCGGCCGGCCGCGGCCCTTCCGGCCCGGCTGTCGCGCCGCTGGGCATCGCGGCGTTCACAAGCTCTCCTCGACCGTGCCCGGACCGGTGATCGGGCGCACGGCGGCGGCGTAGGCGGCGAAGTCGAGCACCTGCCCGTCCCCGCCGCCGCCGGCGGCGGGGACGGGGTCGCCGCGCAGTCGGGCGGCCTCGACGCGGGCCGCCGGCGACGGCGGCCGGCGGGTCTTGCCCCGACATGCCGCCCGGTCGGTAAACCCGGCCAGCACCGCGGCCTCCAGCGCGGCGACGTGGGGCGCGCCCGCGGAGGTGTCAGATGGTCTGTGTAAGACCTGAACCAAGGTTTAGGAGTAACACGGACT
>DASUPQ010000439.1 GCA_036280995.1 Actinomycetota bacterium
CTGGCTGGACCTCAGCACCCGCTACGGCACCGTGCGCAACGACCTGGACGCCGCCGAGGGTCCCGGACCGGGCGAGGACGCGGTCGAGGTCCGCGCCCGCACCTCCTTCGGGAACATCACCATCAACCGCTCCGTCGCGAACGCCACCGGAAAGGACGAGACATGACGAGCCGCACAGCTCGGTCCGCGATCGCGGTCGCCGGACTGCGCAAGTCGTTCGGTGACCAGGTCGTGCTCGACGGCATCGACCTGCAGGTCCCGGAGGGGACGGTGTTCGCGCTGCTCGGCCCCAACGGCGCCGGCAAGACCACCATGGTGCAGATCCTGTCCATCCTGATCGGCGCCGACGCGGGTGAGGTAGCCGTCGGTGGCCACGACCTGGCCCAGGAACCAGATGCGGTGCGGGCCGCCATCGGGGTCACCGGCCAGTTCTCGGCGGTCGACCAGCTGCTCACCGGCGAGGAGAACCTGCTCCTGATGGCCGACCTGCGCCATCTGGACAGGGCGGAGGGCAGGCGGCGGGCGGCCGAGCTGCTGGACCGGTTCGACCTGGTCGAGGCGGCCAGGAAGCCGGCCGGCACCTATTCCGGGGGCATGCGCCGCCGGCTCGACCTGGCGATGACCCTGGTCGGCGACCCGCGCATCATCTTCCTGGACGAGCCGACGGCCGGCCTGGACCCGCGCAGCCGCCGGACCATGTGGCAGCTCATCCGTGAGCTCGTGGCCGGCGGGGTCACGATCTTCCTCACCACCCAGTACCTGGAGGAGGCCGACGAGCTCGCCGACCAGGTCGCGCTCCTGGACCACGGGCGGCTGATCGCCGAGGGCACCCCGGACGAGCTCAAGCGCCGCGTCCCCGGCGGCCACATCCGCCTCCAGTTCGCCGACCCGGACGGGCTCGAATCGGCGGCTCGCACCCTCGGGGACGCGGTGCGCGACGACGACGCGCTCACCCTCCAGATCCCGAGCGACGGTGGCGTCCGGTCGCTGCGGGCGCTGCTCGACCGGCTCGACGGGGCGTCGGTCGAGGTCGGTGGGCTGTCGATCCACACGCCCGACCTCGACGACGTCTTCCTCACCCTCACCGGCCAACCCGACAAGGAAAGGGCAACCCTGCCATGAGCACCCCCGCCTACGCGGTGCGCGACTCCAGGACGATGCTGCGCCGCAACCTCCGCCACATGTGGCGCTACCCGACCCTGACCCTGATGGTCGCCGGCATCCCGGTCGTCTTCCTGCTGCTGTTCGTCTACGTCTTCGGCGGCACCCTGGGCGCCGGGCTCGGCGGCCCGGGCGGCGGCCGCGCCGACTACCTCGCCTACGTCATTCCGGGGATCCTCCTCATGGCCGTGGCCGGGGTCGCCCAGGGAACGGCGATCTCGGTCGCCATGGACATGACCGAGGGCATCATCGCCCGCTTCCGGACCATGGCCATCTTCCGGCCCTCCATCCTGACCGGCCACGTCGTCAGCGCCCTGACCCAGACCGCCGCCAGCCTGGCCATCGTCCTCGCGGTCGCCTTGCTCATCGGGTTCCGGCCCACCGCCAGTCCCGTCGAGTGGACAGCGGCGGTCGGCGTCCTGGCCATGATCACCCTCGCCATCACCTGGCTGTCGGTCGCCTGCGGCCTGGTCAGCAAGACCGTCGAGGCGGCCAGCAACCTGCCTATGCCCCTGATGCTCCTGCCCTTCCTGGGCAGCGGGTTCGTCCCCACCGAATCGATGCCGACCGCCCTGCGCTGGTTCGCCGAGTACCAGCCCTTCACCCCCTTCATCGAGACCCTGCGGGGCCTGCTGCTGGGCACGGCCATCGGCAACAGCGCGGCCGTGGCCGTCGCCTGGTGCGTCGGCATCACCCTGGCCAGCTTCCTGTGGGCCCGCGCGGCCTTCAACCGCGACCCCGGGCCCGCGGCAACCTGATCCAAGCTTCCAAGGAGGCCGGCACACCTTCGTAGCGAAGCGGGGCATGCCTTCCGAGGCCAGGTGCACGCCGAATACTCCCAGCCGGAGATCGTGATCGTTGTGGTTCTGGGTGGGTTGCCGCCTCCCCAAGGGGCCCGACGAGAAGCCCACCTGTCCGGGCTCTTGGCGAGAATTGCTCCATGACGACGGCCGAGACCGACCTGCAGCTGAGCGACGGGCGCACCCTGCACGTCTACGACGCTCCCCCGGACGGCGCCGACCCCCGCCTGGTGGTGTTCTGGCACCACGGCACGCCGAACACCGGCGTGCCGCCCGAGCCCCTGTTCCCGGCCGCCGCCCAGCACGGCATTCGCTGGGTGTCCTACGACCGGCCCGGATACGGCGGGTCCACCCCTCACCCAGGGCGGGACATCGCCTCGGCCGCCGACGACGTCTCCAGCGTCGCCGACGCCCTGGGCATCGGGCAGTTCGCGGTCATGGGCCACTCCGGTGGGGGCTCGCACGCCCTGGCCTGCGGCGCGCTGCTGCCACAGCAGGTGGTGGGCGTGGTCTGTGTGGCCGCGATGGCCCCGTCGGACGCCCAGGGGCTTGACTGGTTTGCGGGCATGGCGGCCTCCGGCGAGGCGAGGCTGCGCGCCGCCGCGGCCGGCCGCGCGGCGATGCAGGCCCACCTGGCATCCACCGAGTGGGACCCGGAGGAGTTCACCCCGGCGGACCACGCCGCCGTCGAGGGCGCCTGGTCCTGGCTGGGGACGGTGGCCGCCAAGGCCCTGGAGGGCGGCCCGGACGGGCAGGTGGACGACGAGCTGGCCTACGTCGCCCCCTGGGGGTTCGACCCCGGACAGGTCCGCGCGCCAGCGCTGTTCCTGCACGGCGGCCAGGACCGGGTCGCGCCCGTTTCCCACGGCCGGTGGCTGGCCGAGCGCACCCCCTCGGCAGAGCTGTGGCTGCGCCCGGACGACGGGCACATCTCGGTCCTGAACGCCGCCGCGGCGGCCCTGGGCTGGCTCCGCGAGCACACCTGAGGCGGTCGCGGTTCAGCGCCGCAGGCGTTGGTTGCACCACCCCAGGCCGCGCCCAACCAGTCCCTTCGTAGGTTCACGGCTGCTGAGCGGCTTGTCGCTGGTCGTGGGCTCGGCGTGCGCGTGCTTGGTGCTGGACCAGGCCGCACAGCCCCTTGGGCCTGGAAGGCCTCCTCCACCCGCCAGCGGCACCCGGCCACCCGCGCCAGGGCGGCCAACGGCAGTGTGGCCGGGCCGGCGCAGCGGTAGAAGGCCAGCTCCGGTGCGCAGGTACGGCCGACAGGCAGCCGGCGGGCCCTGTCGGCCGGCACCCCGGCAGCCAGGGCACGCGCAAGCATCACCCTGGCCAGCTCGGCTTGGTCGCAAACCCGAGCCGCTCGGGCACCCGGCGCCAGCGCGGCGGTCCGGGTCGGCGATCCAGCCCCTGGGCACAGACAGCTCCCGATCAACGACCGCGTGCCCGACCGGGCTGGCGCTGCCGCGGGCGAGGGCATGCATCCGCGGGGTGGCCTCGGCGCGTAGGGATTGTGGCTGGACTTTCCGGGGCAGCCGGGCCCCGGGATCGGAACAGGGAGGTGGGATGCGTCCGCGTCGGGACCTCCGGGGTGCCGTGGTGGTGATCACCGGCGCCTCGAGCGGGATCGGCAAGGCAACCGCGCTGGCCTTCGCCGGGCTGGGAGCTCGGCTGGTGCTGGCCGCGCGCGACCCCGAGGCGCTGGGTGAGGTCGAGCGCGCCTGCCAGGCCCGGGGCGCCCAGGCGCTGGTGGCGCCGACCGACATCACCGACGCCGCCGCCGTGGAGCGGCTGGCCCGCCGGGCGGTGGACACCTTCGGCCGCGTCGACGTCTGGGTGCAGGCGGCGGCCAGCCTGATCGCCGGCCCGCTGGGCAGCGAGCGGGTGGAGGAGCTGCGGCGGCTGGTCGAGGTCAACGTGGTCGGGGCGACCCTCAGCGCCCGGGCCGCGCTGGCCACCTTCCAGGCCCAGGGCCACGGGACCCTGGTCATCGTGGGGTCGCTGCTGGGGATCGTGCCCAACCCCCAGGTGCCGCTGTACTCGATGACCAAGTACGCCACCCGCGGCCTGGCCCTCAACCTGCGCCAGGCGGTCGCCGGCCAGCCCGGAATCCATGTCTGCCTGGTCATGCCCGGCCCGGTGGACACGCCGGTGTTCCAGCGGGCCGCCAACCACACCGGCCGCCAGCTGCGGGCCATCCCGCCGGCCTACGCCCCGGAACGGATCGCCGCCGCGATCGTCGGCTGCGCCCGCCGGCCCCGCCGCCAGACCACCGCCGGCGCCGTCTCCTCCCTGCTGCTGGCCTCCCACCGGGTGGCGCCGCGCCTGGCCGAGTGGGCGGTCGCCCGCTGGAGCGCTACCACCCTGACCCGGGCCACCCCGGCTCCGGACACCTCCGGCGCCCTGTTCGCGCCCGTGCCGATCGCGGCCGTGCACGGCGGCTGGCGCCGGGGCCGGCTGCGCCGGCGCCTGGGTGAGCGGCTCGGGACCGCCCTGGCGCAGCGGCAGGGCCGCTAGCGGCCGGCCCCGGTCAGCAGGCGGCGGCGGGCGTCGCGGCGCAGGGCCAGGGTGGCGGCGTTGGCGCCCGGGGCCCCGTGCACGCCCCCGCCGGGGTGGGCGGACCCCGAGGCCAGGTAGACGTTGCGGATCGGGGTGGTCGGCCGGCCCATGGCCGGGGTCGGGCGGAAGACCAGCTGCTGGTAGATCTGGGCGGTGCCGACGTTCAGGGCCCCATGGACCAGGCTCGGGTTCAGCTCCTGCATGTCCGGCGGCCCCATGACGTGGCGGGCGCGGATGCGGTCGCGGAAGCCGGGGGCCTTGGCCTCGATCCGGGCTTCG
Organism: Actinomycetota bacterium; assembly: GCA_036280995.1. Lineage (NCBI taxonomy): Bacteria > Bacillati > Actinomycetota > Actinomycetota bacterium. Next base: position 4,797 of record DASUPQ010000439.1, read on the forward strand.
ATGCGGTCGGCGAACCGCTGGACTTCCGCGTCCGTCCAGGCGCCGGTGAGGTCGCCGCCGGCGTCGCCACGGACCTCCTGGGGCACATGCGCGTACGCCCACAGGGTCTCGGTCCCCGCCGGCGAGCGGGTGGGGTCGGTGGTGGTCATCTGCCCGACCACGATCAACGGCTTGGCCGGGATCACCCCACAGGCCAGCTGGGCGTTGTACATGGTGAGGTCGTCCATCGAGTCGGTCAGGTGGACGGTGCCGGCGCGGCGGGCGGCCTCGGCCTCCCAGGGCACGGGGCCGTCCAGGGCCCAGTCGACCTTGACGGTGGCGTTGTCGAACTGGAAGCGGCCCAGGTCGTCAACCACCGCCGGCGGCAGGTGGTCCTCGCCGATCAGGTGCCGGTACAGGCTGATGGCGTCGACCGCGCCCACCACGGCCCGGCCGGCCGGCAGCACCTGGCCGTCGGCGGTACGCACGGCCACCGCCCGCCGGTCCCGGATCTCCAGCCTCTCGACCCGGGAGTGGTAACGCACCCGCCCACCCCGGGCCTCCAGACGGCGCACCAGGGCGGCCGGCAGCTCCCCGGCCCCACCCTTGACCGCCGGGTAGCCGAGCTCCTGGCCGATGCCGCACAGCAGGAAGCCGAGGAAGCCGCTGCCCGGCGCCTCGGGGCCGATGTCGGCGTGCAGGGCATTGCCGCCCAGCAGCAGCCCCCCACCGGCCCCGCCGAACTCCTCCTCGGCCAGGCGGCGGACCGGCAGCAGGGCGAAACGGGCCAGCCGCAGCAGCTCCCGCGGCGGCATCCGGATGCCTAGGGCGACCCCGGCCTTCACGGGCGGGAACAGCGAGAACAGCCCGGACAGGACGGGACCGCGCAGCCGCCGCCAGCGCCCGTACAGCCGCTCCCAGGCCGCCCCGTCGCCGGGGGCGAAGGCCTCCAGCGACGCCGCCGTCTCGGCCAGGTCGCGCGACAGCACCGCGCAGCGGCCGTCGGCGTGCGGGTGGGCCACGACCAGCGGGGCGTGCACCCACTCCAAACCGTGGCGCTCCAGCTCCAGGCGGCGCAGGATCGGCGAGGCCGCCCCCAGCGGGTAGAAGGCGCTGAACACGTCGTTGCAGAACCCCGGGCCGGTCAGCTCGGCTGAGCGGACGCTGCCCCCGGCCTCCCCCGTGGCCTCGAGGACCTCCACCTCCCAGCCGGCATCGGCCAGCAGGTTGGCCGCGACCAGCCCGTTGTGGCCGGCGCCGACCACGACGGCGTCAGCCATCGCCAGCCGGGTCCCGGACCGGGTGTCTTCTCATGGGATGGTGGGTACCCGGTAACCGGCGCCGTACGCCGCCACCGCAGCGGAGAACGTGGAGCGGCGGGATCTCGGCCAGCCCGCGCCCCTACCCCAGGGAACGCGGCGACCTCCATGTCGGCGACCCATCCTGAGCGGGCGGACCGCAGGCGCCGCGGCCGGTGGGTGAATCTGCGACGCCGGGCCCCTGCCATTTTTCTTTCCTCTGCACCTTCGCCGGTTCCGACATCAAGCTGGGAGCCAGCACCGGATGCTGTCAAGCTAGGGCATTGCTCGCATAGTCGACATCTGGAGGAGCGTTGCCATGCCCCACGGCCATGCCAATCTCGGCGAGTCGACTCCGCAGTCGGTGTTCTACGCTCAGGGCCGGTTCGGTCGTCTGTTCCCGACCCTGCCGCCGTTCGCGGCCGACACCAAGCTGGTCCGGGATGCGCTGGCCGAGCTCGGCGCCCAAGGCGGTCCCATGGATGCCGCCGACGACCTCTCGGACCCGGTCACCCTGATCACCGACCCGGCCAAGAGCGCCAACAACCCCAACAACCCGACGATCACGGCTGGCTTCACCTTCCTGGGGCAGTTCCTGGACCACGACATGAGCTTTGATCCGACCTCCAGCCTGGCCCGCCGGCAGGACCCCGAGGCCATCCGGAACTTCCGCATCCCCGCGCTGGACCTTGACAGCGTCTATGGGGGCGGGCCGGTCGCCTCACCGCACCTGTACGACCGCACCGTGGACGGGGGCCAGACCACGCTGCTGACCGAGGAGATTCCCGGGTCGGCGGCGGTGTCGATCGACGGCGCGACCCGGCTGGATCTGCCCCGCAACCGTCAGAACACCGCCCTGGTCGGCGACCCCCGCAACGACGAGAACCTGGTCGTCGCCCAGCTCCAGCTGGCCTTCCTACGCTTCCACAACCAGGTGGTCGACGACGTCAAGACCGAGCTGGGCCCGGGCTACACGGTCCAGGAGATCTTCGCCGAGGCCCAGCGGGTGGTGCGCTGGCACTACCAGTGGCTCATCCTGCACGAGTTCCTCCCCACCACCGTCGGTCAGACGATAGCCGACGACGTGGTGGCCAACGGCCCCCAGCACTTCGGGTGGCGCAACGACCCGTTCATCCCGGTCGAGTTCTCGGTGGCCGCCTACCGCTTTGGCCACTCCCAGATCCGTCCCAGCTACCGAGCCAACTTCGGGACCAGCGCCAGCGACCCGTCCCAGCAGTTCTTCGCCCTGTTCCTCGACCCGGGAGCTGCCGACCCCGACGACCCGTCCGACCTGCGGGGTGGGCGGCGCGCCCCGCGCCGGTTCCTTGACTGGCAGACCTTCTTCGACTTCGGCGACGGCCGGGTACGTCCCAACAAGAAGATCGACACCACCCTCTCGTCAGTGCTGTTCACCCTGCTGGGCCAGCCCGAGGGCGAGCCGAGTTCGCTGGCCACCCGCAACCTGCTGCGCAACCTGACGATGAAGGTGCCATCGGGCCAGCGGGTGGCCCAGGCGATGAACCTCCCTGAGCTGGCCGCGGGGGACCTTGAGGATCTTCAGCCCCTCCATCTCCACCGGCGGACGCCCTTGTGGTTCTACATCCTGCGCGAGGCCGAGGTCACCGCCGGCGGCGAGCACCTGGGCCCGGTCGGCGGCCAAATCGTCGCCGAGGTCATCGTCGGCCTGATCAAGGGCGATCGCCAGTCCTACCTGCGCCAGGACCCCGACTGGACCCCCACCTACGGCACCGGCGGCTCCTTCACCATGGTGGACCTGCTCACGACCGCCGGCGCCGTCGCCACCATCCCCTAGCCACCGTCGGTGTCGGCCCCTCCCGGCCGCCAAGGCCATCACGCTCTTCGACCTGCCGCAACTGCGACGCGGGCTGAGGGCCCTGAGCAGGCCTGACGCTTCCGGCCAGGACAGGCTCAGACCGCCGCCCAGGGCGATCGAGCGAAGCGCTCTTGCGGTGCGGCCGCTCCAGCTGCCCAAGACGGGCCCACCGATCGCATGCGTCGCAGCCGCTGGTGAGTCGATCGGTATGGGCGTTCGCTGTCTAGGGGATGGTGCCGTCGTTGATGTCGCCCTCGGTGGCGGTGAAGTCGGTTGCCGTGTCGGTGCCGCTGCCGCCGCTGAAGCGGTCCGCGCCCGACCCGCCGGTGAGCCGGTCACTGCCGCTGCCGCCGCCCAGGCTGTCGTCGCCTGGGCCGCCGGACAAGCTGTCGCTGCCGCTGTCGCCGCACAGCAGATCGTTGCCGTCCCCGCCAGCCAGGGCGTCGTTGTTGCTCTGGGCCAAGAGCAGGTCGGCGCCGGTGTCGCCGGTCAGGATATCCTTGCCGCCGCCGCCGACCGTGACCCTCACCTGGACCGTGCCGCTGGCCTGCCCATCGCTGACGGTGACGGTCAGGATCGCGGTCCCGCCGCGCCCGTCCACGGCGCTCACGGTCATCGTCCGAGCGGCGCCGCTGCCGGCGAAGACGATGTTGCCGGTCGGCACCAGCGTCGGGTTGGAAGACGAGAGGACGCTGAGTGTCAGCTCCGCTGCCGGGCTCTCTATATCGGCCACGGTCAGGTTGATCGTGCCTGAGTGGTCATCCCTGCCGCAGGTCCCGCCGACGGCCACCGTCACCGTGGGGGGGTCGTTGACGGCGGTGACGGTCAGGGTCACCGTGGCCAACTCCGATGCGAGGGTGCCGTCGCTGGCCCGGTAGGTGAACGAGTCGCCGCCGATGTAGTTGGTGGCCGGGGTGTAGGTGAAGGAGCCGTCGGGGTTGAGGGTGAGGGTGCCGTGGCTCGGCCCTGACACCAGCACGGCGCTCAGCGGGTCGTGGTCGGGGTCGATGTCGTTGCCCAGCACCCCGGGGGCGGCCACCGTCAGGGGCGTGTCCTCGGCGGTGCTGTAGGAATCATCGGCCGCCGTCGGGGCCCGGTTGGTGACGGTGGTGTTCAACAGCACCGCCACGTTGTTCTTGGTGGGGTGGGCGGTGGTCAGATCGGGCTTGCCGTCGGCGTTGAAGTCGGCCACCGCGACCGAGGCCGGGAGGGGGCCGGTGGGGAAGTCGTTAGGAGCGCCGAAGCCCCCGCCGGGGCCGCCGAGCAGCACCCTGACCTGGTTCCCGGAGCGGTGGGCGACGACCAAGTCGGGATCCCCGTCGAGGTTGAAGTCCCCCACCGCCACCGAGGACAACCCACCCTGGACCTGAGACCCGGACAGGACGGTGGTCGGGCCGGCGAAGCCGCTGCCGGAGCTGCCCAGCAGCACCCGAACCTGGCCGGACTCTTCGGCGACGGCCAGGTCGGGATCGCCGTCCTGGTTGAACTCGCCCACCGCCACGGCGGCGGTGCCGGTGCCGGTGGCGACGGTGGTCGGACCGCTGAAGCGGCCGCCCGGGCCCCCGACCAGCACCGACAGATTGCCGAGGACGTGGTCGGCGACCACCAGGTCGGGATCCCCATCGCCGTTGAAGTCGCCCACCGCGACCACGTAGGGGGAGCCGGCGGCGAAGTCGGTCGGGCCGCTGAAGCCGCCATCGGCGCCGCCGAGCAGCACCGAAACCGTGCCCTCGAAGGCGTTGGCGACCGCCAGGTCGGGATCGCCGTCCTGGTCGAACTCACCCACCGCCACCGAGTTGGAGAAGAAGCCGGTGGGGAAGCTGATCGGGCCGGTGAAGCCGCCATCGGCGTCGCCGAGCAGCACCGAGACGTCGCTGGAGAACCGGTTGGCGACTGCCAGGTCGGGGTCGTCGTCGCCGTTGAAGTCACCGGTTGCGACCGAGACGGGGCTGTTGCCGGCGCTCAAGTAGGTCGGCGGATCGAGCTCCACCGGCGGCTGCGCCCGCGTCGACGGCGCCAGGAGCAAGGCGGCGAGCAGGGCCGGGGCCACGAGGACAACGAGACGGATGGGTCGCATATGGCCTCCAGTGGCAGCCTATGCCAGGGTTAGCTGGCGGTGCCGTTGAAGTAGGTCAGGGCCCTGGCCCAGGCGTGCTTGCCCACCTTGGAGCCGGCTTCGCGGGCGTCCTTGTCGCCGTGCTCGAAGTGGACCCCGCCGTACTGGCGCGACAGCCCGGCCTGCTCGGCCGCATACCGGAAGTTCGTCCACTTGAGGGTGATCGGCTTGGCCGGCACCCCCGGATGGGTGGCCGTCTTGGGCTCGACCCGGGAGCTGCCCGCGGGGATGGTGACCATCAGCTCGAAGTTGCCCCGACCAGTGAAGCCGGTCAGCACCTCGGCAGCGGCGCCGGAGAAGGTGGAGTGGCCCGAGGCGTACTCGGCAAAGGGAGGGGCCGGGTCGTTGGGGGGCCGATACGGAATCCAGTCCTCGCCCTTGATATAGCTGGGTCCCTTGTAGGGGCCGCCCCAGGCCTGGATGATCTTGCCCCGTTGCAGCCACCGGACCGCGCTGATGGGCCGGATCGAGTCCCAGCGTCCTTTGCCGTCCCAGGCGCTGATGCTGGCATCCAACAGCGCGTTGTTGAGGGCGAAGAACAGGCGGGCGTCCTCATCGAGGGTGTTGGTGTCGCGGCGGGCCACCCACTGGGCGAACTGGTTCCAATGTCCCGGCGGGGTCACCGAGCCCGGGCCGTCCTCCCAGTACTCGGCGGTCGTCTTGCGGAAGTCGTCCAGCTGCTTGGAGTACTGGGTCATCTTGTCGATCTGGCCGACGAACTGGCCGCTGGGCTTCCCGTCCGGCCCCAGG
>DASUPQ010000440.1 GCA_036280995.1 Actinomycetota bacterium
CGTGGTTGGTCCCCAGGCCGTCGATGTGGCCGCGGCGTGCCTGGTCGAGCCCGCTCACGAGCACGTCCAGGCCGGCCGCGAAGCGCTCGTCGCGGTTGTCGAGCCAGACGTGTTCGCCGAGGGCGACCAGGGCCGGGAAGCGGTCGGGAGGCAGCGAACGGAAGAACTGGTGCAGCTGGGTCCTAATTGCCGCGTCGCGGACCCGCTGCTCGTTGACGGAGGTACGAGGGCTGCTGACCGCGAAGCCGACGGTGTAGTCGACCAGCAGGAAGAACGCCAGCCCAGCCTCGCGGTCGGCGAACCCGGCCGCCTGCAGCGGCTCAAGGAACGCCTCGGCCAGGGCCAGGGAGTGAGGGCCCAGGGGGTCGCGGGTCTTGAGGATCCCTGCGATCCCGGGATGGCGCTCGAGCACCTGACGCAGCCGATGGGCCAGGACCTTGAGCTGTTCGGTCCAGGGCTGGGAGGCGTCGGTGTGGAAGTCGACCTCGGCCAGGACGCCGTCAAGGACCAGGTCATGCAGCTGTTGCTTGTTGCCGACGTGGTGGTACAGGGCGCCCGGGACCACCCCCAAGTGCGCGGCCAGGCTGCGCATAGTCAGGGCCTGGGCGCCGTCGTGGGCGATGACCGTTAGCGCCTCGGCGACCACCCGTTGGCGGGTGAGCTTGGGGCGGCGGTCCTGGTCGTCGCTGGGTGGGTCGAACCACAGCGACCGTGATCCGCCATCGGTCGCGGGCAGGCCGGATCCTGCCCCTGCCCGCTTGCCCGGCGGTGCCTTGACCCGCTCCGCCACGCTCCTCTTCCCTCCTGTTCGGTTTCCTGAACGATGATCTTGACAACTGAACGATGTTCAGTTTATCGTGAACATGCTTACTCGGCAAGTGAACGCCGGTCAGCCACCCGGATCGGCGTCCTCCCCGAGCCGCCGGGCCGCACGGCCCACGAGACGAGGGAGGCCAGATGGCCACCATGACGCGGTGGGACCCGTTCCAGGACCTGCGCAGCGCGCAGGACGAGATGGCCCAGATGAGCCCGATGCTTGCCCGCACGCTCGGCCTGCACGGCCAGCCGCAGGGCAGCGATCGGGCCACGGCCTGGGCGCCGGCGCTGGACATCTCCGAGCGCAAGGACGCCTACCTGGTCACGGTCGAGCTGCCCGGGGTCGAGGCCGACGACCTGGAGATCACCCTGGAGGATGGCTTGTTGACCATCCAGGGCGAGCGCCACTTCGCCCATGACTCCTCCGAGCAGCAGTTCCACCGGGTCGAGCGCCGCTACGGCGCCTTCCGGCGCGCGATCACCCTGCCCGCCCATGTGATGGCAGAGGGAATCCAGGCCTCGGCCGACAACGGCGTACTCCAGATCCTGGTGCCCAAGGCCGAGGAGGCCACTCCCAGGCGCATCCAGGTCCGCCCCGGTCGAGCAACCATCCCTGCGGCAAGCAGCGAGGACACGACGCCCAGCTGAGTCCAGCGGGGGCGTAGCCGGGCCGGCGACGCCCCCGCTGCTCTCTCCAAGGGTGCGGAGCGAACCGGAGAACCGGTCTCGGCTGCTTCCGTGCCATCGGCCACCAGTGCACCCCACGGCAAGGAACGGACCGGTTCCCGCGGCCAGCGGTACCGGCAAGAAGGGAACAGACATGAGCGGTTGGCTGATCGCCTTGGTGGTGGCGGTGCTGGTGCTGGTTGGGTTGGCGTTGTCGGTGCGGATCGTCCAGCAATACGAGAAGGGCGTGCTCTTTCGCCTGGGCCGGGTGGTGGGGGTCCGCGAGCCCGGCCTGCGGCTGATCGTGCCGCTGATCGAGGTGCTGCGGCGGGTGTCGCTGCGGATCGTGACCATGCCGATCCAGTCCCAGGGCATCATCACCCGCGACAACGTCAGCGTCGACGTCTCGGCCGTGGCCTACTACCGGGTGGTGGACGCGACCAAGGCGGTGGTCGCGATCGAGAACGTGGCCGCGGCCATCAACCAGATCGCCCAGACCACCCTGCGCAAGGTCGTCGGCCAGCACACCCTGGACCAGACCCTGGCCGAGACCGACCGCATCAATGTCGCCATCCGCGAGATCCTGGACGGGACCACCGAGGACTGGGGGGTGGTGGTGACCCTGGTCGAGCTCAAGGACATCCAGCTGCCCGAGACCATGAAGCGGGCCATGGCCCGCCAGGCCGAGGCCGAACGCGAGAAGCGGGCCAAGATCATCGCCGCCGAGGGCGAGTCGCTGGCCGCCGACCAGCTGGGGGCGGCCTCGGATGTCATGATGGCCCATCCGCTGGCCTTGCAGCTGCGCAACCTCCAGAGCCTGGTCGAGATCGGCGTGGACCAGAACACCACGGTGGTGTTCCCGGCCCCGCTGATGAGCACCATCCAAGAGCTGGGGGCGTTCCTGGCCCGGGAACAGGCCGCCGGCACCACCCCAGCGCCCACCACCCCGGGCACGTCCACATCGCCCGCCGTGGAGCTGCCGGCGACCGAGGCCGGCTTCAACACCGACTACAACGCAGCGCCCGCCGCCCGTCCGTAACGCTACCCACCGCTATCCAAGGAGACCACCGGAGAGGCTCTGTCATGCCACGCTGCCCGCTGTGCCGATCGGCCCTGGTCACCATCACCTTCGGTCTGTACCCAATCGCCATCTGCACCAGCTGCGGCGCGCGCTGGATCCAGGACGGCCGCCAGCAGCGGGCGATCAACCAGATCCAAGAACCCACACTGTTCGCCTCGGCCCAAGGCCCCTCGCTCATGGCCCCCAGTCGCTCCTAGCCAGGCCAGCGCCCAACCACAACCCTCACGTGCGCTCACATCGCGACACCGGTCCCCTGGTTCCTGAGAGGACTCGCCATGGTGATCCACTACCCGCCCGCGCGGCTCCGCCGTAACAGCGACCAGCCGACCGCGATCACCGATGTCCTGGTCGCCACCTCAGGGTCGTGCTACCGCACCGGCGACATCCCGTTGGGCACCCCGACCTGCTCGGCCCGCAGCCGCCGCGGCCGCTGGGCGCTGTACCCCAACGGCGACCAGGTCGTGGTTGTGTGGCCCGGCGGTGCCCTGGCCGGCCCGCCCGCCGAGGTCGCCCGCGAGCTCGACCGTCTGGGGGACGGCCACGATGACCTGGATCACGCGGCCGCCCTGGCGATCCGGCAGTTCCTGACCGACCCCGCCGCCGACGACGCCGCGCGCTGGTCGTCGTCCCGAGCAAGGACCTGGTCGACCCCAGCGGTGGGCTACCGGCTCAGCGGCCCCACCAACCAGCCCGGCTCCGGCGACCCGACCCCAGCCAGCCGGCCCGGCGCACCCTCATCTCTGCCACACCCACCGATCCCGCTGCCCGACCCCAGCCCCGAGCCGGCCCCAGCACGAGCCGCCTGACCGCACAACCAGTCCAAATGGAGGGAACAGCGATGGCCGATACCAACAAGGGCGTGGTCTACACCGGACCGGGCAGCGTCGAAGTACAGGACCTCGACTATCCCAAGCTGGAGCTTCCCGAGCAGAACGGCCGGCAGCTGCAGCACGGCGCGATCCTGAAGGTCGTGGCCACCAACATCTGCGGCTCCGACCAGCACATGGTGCGCGGGCGGACCACCGCCCCCGAGGGCCAGACCCTCGGCCACGAGATCACCGGCGAGGTCGCCGAGGTCGGCCGCGACGTCGAGTTCATCAAGGTCGGCGACCTGGTCAGCGTCCCGTTCAACATCGCCTGCGGGCGCTGCCGCAACTGCAAGGAGCGCAACACCGGCGT
>DASUPQ010000441.1 GCA_036280995.1 Actinomycetota bacterium
TGCCGGCACCCCGGCCGGGCCGGTCCCGGTTCGGGATGATGCTGTCGCCGATCTTGAGGGAGAACCGCTGGGGGGCGGGCACCGGCCACAACGTGGCGCGGTAGGTGCCGGTGGCGGCGTCGCTGCCACTGACGATAAGCCGGTAGTCCCCATCTTGGGGCAGGGTCACTGTCTGGTCGGAGGGGCTGTCGGCGTCACACACGGTCTGGTCTTTGAACACCGGCTCATCGTCGGGCCCTAGCAGGGTCCACACCAGGGTGCCGTTGGAGGCGCACTCCCTGGCGTCGAACAAGACCTGCTGGCCCTGGCGGCCGGTGGCGGTGTGGGTGTCCTGCGCGCCCGACGACTCGATGTTGCCGCCCACCGCGAGGAGCGAGCCCGGGGGCCGGTTGCTGGGCTCGCCGCCACCGCCGTCGCTGCCACCGTCACCGAGCGTGAACAACAACAGCGCGATGGCGACTGCTATGACCGCCGTGCCGGCCCCCAGCAACCACAGGCTACGTCGGCCGAGCAGCGGCGCCTGGTTGAAGACGGCCGTGGCCGCCCAGCGGCGCCCCTGGGTGGTGGAGGCCTGCACCTGCACCGTCTGTTGCCGCACCGCACCGACCAGCGGTTGCGGCGGGGAGACCCGCACCTCGGCGACCGCCCCCATGCCCGGCTCCAACACCAGGCGAGCCGGCTCCACCTGCCCCTCGACCCCGGCTTCAGGCACATGAGCACGCAACGCCAGGTCAAGAGAGGTCGTGCCATCGTTGCTTGCGCTCATCACCAGGCGGCCCGTGCGGCCGCCCTGCACCAGCGGCGGCCCCAGGGTAAGGGTCAGCCGCTCCACCTGGGCAGGCGGATTGGGGTTCTGGGCGATGTACAGGGCGCCCTGGACGTCGGCGAAGATCCCCGGGCGCTGGTCGGTCGTTGCCTGGCGAACCTGGTCGAAGACGAAGTCGTACAGCTCATCCACCGAGACCCGCCCGTCGCCGTCGCGATCCGCCTCACCGGTCTGGAGCCCGTGCACGACGGCCGTGGTGAACACCGACGGCTGGGCGCTGTCCGCGGCGAGCTGACCTGCTTCGAAGGCGTACTCCATCGCGCTGGAGGCGGTGATGACCACCCGGCCACGACCCTGGAGCCGCTCCTTGAGCTCAACCCCCTCGCCGCCCCGGGGTGCAAACCCGCGCGCGAACGCCCCACTATAGCAGCAGTCCAGCAACAGCACGACCCGCTTGGAGCGGCTGTTGGCCATCTGCTCGTTGACAAAGGTCGAGGAGATCCCTGAGGCGGCCAGCCGCTGCAGCTTGGTGTCGGTGGCCGCGAAGTACAGCCGGCCATCCTGGTCCTTCACGCCATGGCAGGACAGGTACAGCACCAACAGATCATCAGGCTTGCGGTCGGCGAAAAAGCCCTCGATCTCCTCCTCGACCAGCTGTCCGGGCTGGTTCACCAGCGCGCGCACGTCGAAGCCACCGATGGCTGGGTCGGCCAGCACCCGCCGGAGCGCCTCCACATCATGGCCTGGCGCCCGCAACTGCCGAAACGCCTGGTCGCCGTAGGCGGCCGTGGCCACCAGCAACGCCGCCTTGCTGCCCGCCATCGGGGCTCACCGACCGGCGTGACGCTCGAGCCACACCTCGATGAGCTCGTCCTGGCGACGCGAGGACACCCCGCTGACCTCCAGCACATCGCCGTCCAACTCCAGCCGCACACTGCGCGGACCGCGGCCAACCACCCAGGACTGGATGGCCTCCACCACCGACGCCAGCAGGCCGGAGGCGTTCACCAGGCTGACCAGGAGGCCGCCAACAGCAAGGGCATCAACCGCTTTGGTGTCTGGAGGCGCCTTGCCTTCTGGCACCGGCTCCACCGCGTCGACGTCAAGCTCCAGCAGAGTTCGACGAAGCTGCCGGGTCAGCTCGGCGACCTCCTCCACCTCGCCGCCCTCGGCATCGACCCGAACCCGGAGTTCTGTCTTTCCCCCCACTACAGGCCTCCCCGGCCAGGCCGCTTCCGTTCGGAAGGTCGGCGGACCCGACCGCACACCGCGAATCCTACGGAGCGTCGGGCCATAGAAGAACAGCTACTCCCCCGGCCGTACCCACCGGCCCGCTACTGGAGCCCGAGTAGTAGCCAAGCTGGCCTCTCGGGCAACCAGGGCTACTGCCCGCCGCTGAGCCCCGCGGGCAATCAACCTTGTCATGCGGGGATTCCTCAGTCGGGGAGGCTGTCCAGGAATGGGTCAACGGCCGCGTCGTTCTCGGCCATCCCCCAGACCTCGGTCGCCTTCCCATCCCGGATGTGGAAGATCTGGGTGTACTTCCACTCGGCGCTGGACCCGTCCCGGGCGGTGGCCTTGGCGCTCCCCAGAACGACCACGTGCTCGTCGTTGCCCAGGATGTCGTGGATCTCCGCCGCCGTGTCGGTCGCCTGGGCCTGGCGGCCGAAGTACTCCAGCACCTTGGCCTTGCCCTGGTAAGTCCCGGCCCACTTGCTGTTGCCACCGATGTGCCAGATCACATCGTCGGCCAGGTGCTCGTCCATCCAGGCGGTGTCGCCCCGCCGGAGCGCCTCAAAGCCCTCTCGGACGACGGTGACGTTGGGATGCTCGTGGTGGGTCATGGCGACTCCTTTGCGCAGGCGGCCCCTTGGCCTGGTCGACGAGGAGTCTACCTTGGGCTGCTGCCGTGTGGAATCGGCCGGTCGGCAGCGCGACCATGGCAGCGCAGGATCCGCGTCGCGGGCGTGCAGGCGAGTGCCGGTGGCGCGCTCGTGGGCGACCAGCTCACGCACCCGGGTGCGGCTGTCGGGCTGGGGCCGGCTGCCGTTGCCGGTGGTGGTGCGGTGGTCGGGTGCGGGCAGCTGCAGCCGGGTGAGCGCCGTCGCGGTGGGGTCGCGGTCGCTGCTGCGATCCTCGCGGTTGGCCACGGTGACCGGCGAGATGGGCGGACCTGCTGGCGCCACTCCAGCCAGCGCTCGACCAGCTCGGTGACCGTGCGGGTGCGGCTGCCGCGTTGCTCGCCTCGGTCGAGCTGCTCCAGGAGCTGGGCCTCGACCTTCCTGGCCTCGCGCCAGGCCGCCTTGGTCTGGCCGCGAACCTGCCGGCTGAGCCGTCGCTTGCGGCCGGTGAGGGAGTCGCGGCCGGCGAACACCTGGAC
>DASUPQ010000442.1 GCA_036280995.1 Actinomycetota bacterium
GCGACCCGGCGGCCGTGGCCACGGCGAGCAGGAGCAGCACCCGGCGGCGCCGGGTCGCGGCCCGCCGCCGGGCGGCGCGCCGGCGGGCCAGGCGGGCCGCCTCGGTGGCCGCCTCCAGCTCCTCCTCGGTGGGCTCTTCAGGGAGATTCCCGGTGGTCCAGGGCCGGGCGCCGCCACTCGACAGCCGCGTCCCCCCTTCGGAGGCGTCGGCCGCCAGCTCGGCCCGCCCGCGGCGGGCGATGGGGACCAGCAGGGCCACCCAGATCACGACCACGAGCGCGAACACGGCGAGGCTCACGGTGTCCCCTCTCACGCTGCGCCGGCAGGGCCCAAGGCAACCTAGCACGGGCAATATGCTCGATCAACGACCCCGATCAGGGGCTGGGCGGGTGCCGATGGCTCTCGTCCGGGACGGGGCCGCGGGCGGTCTCGACGGCGTGGGCGAGGACGGGGCCGAGCACCGCCCACTCCTCGCGGACGGCCTTGGGGTTGCCGGGGAGGTTGACGACCAGGACCCTCCCGACCAGGCCGGCGGTGGCCCGCGACAGCATGGCGAACGGCGTGATGGCCAGGCTGGCGTGGCGCAGGGCCTCGGCGATGCCGGGGGCCTCGCGGTCGAGCACGGCCCGGGTGGCCTCGGGGGTGACGTCGCGGGGGCCGAACCCGGTGCCGCCGGTGGTCAGGACCACGTCGGCGTCGGCGGTCATGGCCCGCAGGGCGGCCGCGACCGGCTCGCGCTCGTCGGCCACCACCGCCCGCGAGACCAGCTCCGCCCCGGCGGCCTCGAGCAGCTCGCACAGGGCGCTGCCGCCGGCGTCGTCGCGGGTCCCGGCGGCCACCCGGTCGCTGACGGTGAGCACCGCCACCCGCATCCCCTGCAGGTCGCTCACGTGGCCACGTAGTCCCCGGAACGGCCGCCCCGCTTGGCCAGCAGGCGCAGGTCCTCGACCCGGACGTCGCGCTGGACTCCCTTGACCATGTCGTACAGGGTCAGGGCGGCGGTGGCGGCGGCGGTCAGGGCCTCCATCTCGACCCCGGTGCGGCCGGTGGTGCGGACGGTGGCGGTGACCCGCACGGCGCCGGCCTCCAGGGCCAGGTCGACCTCGACCCCGGTGATCGGCAGGGGATGGCAGAGCGGGATCAGGTCGGGGGTGCGCTTGGCCCCCATGATCCCGGCGACCCGGGCCACGGCCAGGGCGTCGCCCTTGGGCAGACCGGCGGAGGCGAGCAGCTCAAGGGTCTCCGGGGCGAGCACGACCCGGCAGCCGGCGGTGGCCACCCGCTCGGTCTCGGGCTTGGCCGAGACGTCGACCATCCGGGCCGCCCCCTGGTCGTCCAGGTGGCTCAGCTCACCCATGCCAGGTCCTCCCGGAGCAGCAGCACCTGCACCGGCGAGCCCTCGGGGAGCTCGCGGTGCTCGGACGGGACGACGGCCAGCCCGTCGGCGGCGACGCAGGAGGACAGCACCCCGGAGCCCTGGTTGCCGGTGAGGGTGGCCACCAGTCCCTCGTCGCCGACGGCCAGCCGGACCCGCAGGAACGACACCTTGCCGGCCGGGCTGCGGACCGGCTCGCCCAGGCGGGCCACGACCCGGGGCCGGTCGAGCCGGTCGTCGGGGTGGCCGGCGAGCCGGCGCAGGGCCGGGCGGACCAGCGTCTCGAAGACCACGAAGCAGGAGACGGGGTTGCCGGGGAGCCCGTACAGCGGGGTCCCGGCGGCGATCCCGAACGCCTGGGGCATGCCCGGCTGCATCGCCACCCGGAAGCTGCGCACGTCCCCCAGCTCGGCCAGGACCCGCTTGGTGTAGTCGCGCTCCCCCACCGACACCCCGCCGGAGGTGAGGACCAGGTCGCCCTCGGCGGCGGCCAGGGCGAACCCGCGGCGCAGGGCGGCCGGGTCGTCGCGGAGCCGGCCGCAGCGGAACGCCTCGGCCCCGGCCGCGCGGGCCTGGGCGGCCAGCAGCCAGGAGTTGGAGTCGCGGATCTGGCCGGGGCCGAGCGGGTCGCCGGGGTCGACCAGCTCGTCACCGGTGGACACCACCGTGACCCGGGGCCGGGGGTGGACGGGCACGGCCTTGCGCCCGACCGAGGCGAGCATGCCGACGGCCGCCGGGTCCAGCACCCGCCCCCGCTCCAGCACGACGGTGCCGCCGCGGACGTCCTCGCCGGCCGCGCGGACGAAGCGGCCCGGGCCGGGATCGGCGCGGACGAGCACGGTGTCGCCCTCCACGCCGGTCTGCTCGACCGGCACCACCGTGTCCGCCCCCGGCGGCAGCGCCCCGCCGGTCATGATGCGGACGGCGCCGCCCGGCTCGACGGCGGGCAGCCGGCCGGTCCCGGCGAAGACCTCGCCGGTGATCCGCAGGGGCACCGGGGTCGCCTCGCCGGCGCCGGCCAGGTCGGCCCCGCGCACGGCGAAGCCGTCCATGGCCGAGTTGGCGAACGGTGGCAGGTCCTCGGCGGCGGCCACGTCGGCGGCCAGGACGCAGCCGAGGGCGTCGGTCAGCCCGGCCTCGCGGACCGGCAGCGGGCCCAACCGCTCCAGCACGCCCGCTCGCGCCTCGGCGAACGCCACCAGGTCGGGCGGATTCGGCCGGTCGGGCGGGAAGACGGCTGCCATGGAGTGATGCTAGTGCCTTGCCGGCCCCCGCGCCTCCGCCTGGCGGTCCAGGTCGGCCACGAACCGGCGCAGGAAGGCCACGAACGCCGGGCCGATGTCGTCGCGGCGGGCGGCCAGCTCGACCGTGGCCCGCAGGTAGTCGTTCTTGTCGCCGGCGTCGTAGCGGGTGCCGGTGAAGGCGTGGGCGAGCACGCCCCGCTCCGAGGACTGCACGAGGTGCCGGAGGGCGTCGGTGATCTGGATCTCGTTGCCGGCCCCGGGCTCGGTGGCCCGCAGGGCGTCGAAGATCTCCGGGTGGAGCACGTAGCGCCCGATCACGGCCAGGTTCGAGGGGGCCTCCTCGGGGGCCGGCTTCTCCACGATGTCGGCCATCCGGAACAGCCCGGGCTCGAGCTCGTCGGCCGGGGCGACGCAGCCGTAGGCCTTGATCTGGGAGCGCTCGACCTCCATGGCCGCAACCACGCTGGAGCCGTGCCGCTCGAAGCTGGTCACGAGGTCGGCCAGCAGCTTCTCGCCCTCGTCGATGACGTCGTCGCCCAGCAGGACGGCGAACGGCTCGTCGCCGACGTGCTGCTCGGCGACGCTGACGGCGTGGCCGAGGCCGAGCGGCGCCTTCTGGCGGATGTAGTGGACCTGGGCCATGTCGGAGATGTGGCGGACCAGCTCCAGCTTGTCCTCGTCGCCCTTGTCGGTGAGCAGCTGCTCCAGCTCGACGGAGCGGTCGAAGTGGTCCTCGATGGCCTGCTTGCCCCGGCCGGTGACGATCAGGATGTCCTCGATGCCGGCCGCGACCGCCTCCTCGATCACGTACTGGATCGAGGGCTTGTCGACCAGCGGCAGCATCTCCTTCGGCTGGGCCTTGGTCGCCGGGAGGAAACGGGTCCCCAGCCCGGCCGCTGGGATGACGGCCTTGCGGACCTTCATGATGGCTCCACGATGGCGATTCCCCCCGAAGTTCGCTGTTCAGACGGTAGATTCTACTCGACCCGAGCAGCCCGTCCCTTGACCTGCCCTGGCCGCGCGGTCAGCGGCAGCAGGCGCGCCCCGGGCAGCTTGGGCAGGTCGTGGGTCGAGGACAGGGTCTCGCCCAGGCGGTTCATGGACCTGGGGGCAGCTCGTCGCGGCTGGATCGCAGGGCGCTCAGGTACTCGCCCAGCTCGACCCGCAGAAGCGGGCCGCGTCAGGCGGTCGAGTCCACAAATCGGCAATCTACGGGTGCGGGCGGCGGGCGCCTGGTTCATGATGGATTGGTACGTTCTTCGCCGGCGGGCAGCTCTGCCTGAGACACCATGCGAAGCGAGGGGGTGTCGTGCCGTGCCTGGTGACCGGAAGCCGTCGAAGCGGAAGGCCCGCCCCGAACGCGAACGCATCGAGTACGCATCCGACGCCATCGGCTGGCTGCGCGAGCAGCTCGAGCCGCCGCCCCAGCAGCCCGCCGACCCCAAGCCCATCCAACCGGGGCCCAAGGCCCCCGAGCGACCGAGGCAGGCCATGGCTCGCAGAGACGTCCCCCCGCCCGAGCCCACCCCCCCTCCCCGGGCCGAGCCACCGGCGCCCGCGCCGCCTCCGTCCCCACCGCCCGCGCCCACGCCGCCACCACCGGCCGCGCCCCCTCCCCCGGCCGCGCCGCCGCCTCCGCCGCCACCGGTCACGTCGGGCACCCCGCCCAAGCCGGCGGCGGCCCCTGCCAAGGCGGCGGCCCCCGCCAGGGCGGCGGCCAATGACGGCGGCGACCTGACCACCGACCAGCTGCTGGCCCGGCCGCCCGGCGGGCCGACCGAGGGCTGGCAGGCCCTCGTCTACCAGATGACCGGCGGACGGGTGCGCCCCGGCCCGGGCGCCGCCGAGCGGGCCCGCCAGCAGCTGCAGGCGCGGATCGGAACCCCGGTCGCCGGCTGCCAGCGGATCGCCGTGGTCGCACTCAAGGGCGGGGTCGGCAAGACGACCACCACCGCCTGCCTGGGCGCGATCTTCGCCGAGCACCGCGGCGACCGGGTGGTCGCCGTCGACGCCAACCCCGACCCCGGCACCCTCGGCTACCGCATCCGCCGCGACACCGCCCGCACGGCCAAGGACCTGCTCGACAACGTGGAAAAGCTGGAGCGCTACGCCGACGTCCGCGCCTACGCCTCCCAGACCGACCTGCGCCTGGAGGTGATCGCCTCCGAGGCCGACCCGGCTCGCGACGAGGCGTTCGGCGAGGAGGACTACCGCGAGCTG
Source organism: Actinomycetota bacterium (assembly GCA_036280995.1). Taxonomy (NCBI): domain Bacteria; kingdom Bacillati; phylum Actinomycetota; species Actinomycetota bacterium. The sequence continues at coordinate 4,840 of DASUPQ010000442.1, forward strand.
GCCGCCGTCCTTGAGCGCTTCTACTCCCTGGTCCTGACCGACTGCGGCCCCGGCCTGCTCCACTCGGCCATGCGCGCCATCCTGCCCGCCGCCGACCAGCTGATCGTGGTCGCCGCCCCCAGCCTGGACGGCGCCCGCTCGGCCAGCCTGACCCTCGACTGGCTCGACCGCCACGACCACGGCCGCCTGGCCAGGTCCTCGGTGGTGGTCATCAACGCCATCCGCGAACGCGGCCTGGTCGACGTGGACAAGCTCGAGGAGCACTTCTCCCGCCGCTGCCGCGCGGTGGTCCGCATCCCCTTCGACCGCCACCTCGAGACCGGCGCCGAGATCGTCCTCGACGAGCTCGCCCCACCCACCCGCCGCGCCTACGTCCAGCTCGCCGCCGCCGTCGCCGACGGCTTCACCCCTCGACCCAAGGACAGCGTCCAGACCTAGCCGGCTGCTACCATCCGCGACATGCCGACCTACGAGTACGCCTGCACCGAGTGCGGCGACCGCACCGAGGTGGTGCAGTCGATCGCGGATGAGCCCCTGACCACCTGCACCGTGTGTGGTGGGCGGCTGCGCAAGGTCTTCTCGCCGGTGGGCATCGTGTTCAAGGGCTCCGGGTTCTACCGGACCGACTCGCGCGGCAAGGCGGCCAGGACCGACGGCGACAAGGCCAAGAAGCCGGCCGAGGCGAAGCCGGCCTCGTCGTCCTCGGACACCAAGAAGCCGTCGGACGGCGGGAGCTCGACCTCGGCGCCCAAGGCGGCCGAGAAGAGCGCCTGACCCTCAGCAGGGCTGGTCGTCCTCGCCGAGCAGCAGCCAGGGCGGCGGGCGCTCCGACGACACCGCCTGGCCGAGCAGCATCGCGCAGCAGCCGGTCCCCGGGGTGTACAGGTTCAGGCCGACCCCGGCCTCGCGCTCGGTCTCGTGGTCCCAGGTGCCGCAGGAGGCCGGCAGCCTGCCCTCCTGCCAGGTGGCGCCGTGGCCGTGGGGTGGAGGGTGCGGACCGTCCAGGTCCGGGTGCCGATCAGCTTGAGCCCGCTGGGGCGCTGCTCGGAGTGCTGCTCGGCGGGGACGTCGCCGACCACCCGGGACCCGCTGCCCCAGACCGCCATGCGCCCGTCGCCGAGCCAGCAGGCGGCCCGCCAGGTGCCGGCGTTGAGCTTGGCCTCGGCGGGCGGTCCGAGTCGCGCGGGTTCTGGAACCCGGCCTGCGCCAGCGGCCGCCGCGGCCCAGCCAGGCCAGCGCCTGGGGCGCCTCGGCCACGATCCCGATGTCCACTGTGGCCACCCGGGGCAGCCGGACCGGGCGACCACGTGCAGCGCGTCGAGCCGCGCCACCACCGCCGGTCTGTACCCGATCACCCCGATCACCGGCCCGCCCGGCCCGGCCAGCTCCCCGGCACCGGCCAGCAAGGTCGGTGCCCACCCAGAAGGCCGCGCGCGAGCACCCGACCTCCGGCTGCGAGGCCCCCCGGTGGGGAGCGTGGCCGGACGACGAACCGGGTGCTCCCGGTTGTCCCCACCCTGGGGGATGGGAACGACGACGCCGGCGGCATGCGGGCGGTTCCCCTCCGATACCATGCGCGGGGCCGCCGACCCGGTGGCCGCCTCGCGGGGGGCTGCCCCGCCGGTTGAAAGGTGCGAGCGTCATGGCCCGTCCCCAGGCCGAGCTCGGGGTGTTCGGCGG
>DASUPQ010000443.1 GCA_036280995.1 Actinomycetota bacterium
TCTACCACCAGCTCACAAGCCCGCCACCCACCGCCCCACCCGCTTGCCTGAAATAGGAGGCATCAACCACCCCTGTCACACGGTTCTGCGACGCTCCACGGCATGGGACACCTGCTCGGCTATGCTCGCGTCTCCACCACCGACCAGCACCCCCAGCTCCAGGTCGACGCCCTCCAGCGCGCCGGCTGCTACCGGGTGTTCACCGAGACCGCCAGCGGCGCCCGCACCGACCGGTCCACCCTCGAGCAGCTCTTAGACCAGCTGCGCCCGGGCGACACCCTCGTCGTGTGGAAACTAGATCGGCTGGGTCGGTCACTGCGACATCTGGTTGACACGGTCACTGGCCTGGCTGAGCGCGGGATCGGGTTCCGGAGCCTGCAGGAAGCCATCGACACGACCACGCCTGGCGGCAAGCTCGTCTTCCACGTCTTCGCCGCGCTGGCCGAGTTCGAACGCGACCTCACCCGCGAACGGACCAGCGCCGGGCTGACTGCTGCCCGAGCCCGCGGCCGCCAGGGCGGCCGACCCTCGGTCATGACCGCCCACAAGCTCCAGGTGGCTCGAGAGATGCATGGCTCTGGGCAGTACACGGTCAGCGCGATCGCCACGACTCTGGGGGTCAGTCGGGCCTCGATCTACCGGCATCTCGCCCGCGACGGAGGCTGACCACTCGCGGCGAAGCGCGACCACGGCGCCCTGGAAGACCGTTTGGTTCCACCACCCGCTTCGCGTCATGGACGCATCTGGCAGTGTTCGCGTACCGGGTTGCGGCCTGACCGTGACCCAAGCGAGCTGAACCGGACATCACGCCGATGCGGCGGGTTCGTCGCATCGTGACCTCAGGGGCACAGGCTGACGGTAGTGCCCGCAATTGTCAGCAAGGAGGTCACCATGCGCGTTGCCAGGCTCCTGATTCGGCTGCTTGTCGCCGCCGCCGCAGCCCTGCTCGTCACCGTTGTCTTCGACCCTGCCGCCGGGTTGGCCAGCACCCAATCCGGGTTCTCCACCGAGCCCACGGTGGTCGAGCACCCGCCGGTCGGCTCGCCCACACTGGTCGGATTACGGGCCGGCCGCCACGCCAACTTCGACCGGGTGGTGTTCCAGCTCGACGGCCCCATCCCCTCCTACTACTCGGTCCGCTACGTGCCGGTGGTGCGCCTGGACGGCTCCGGGGAGCCGCTGCAGCTGCGCGGCACGGCGTTCCTGGAGGTCGTGGTCCGGGCCCCGACCCACGACCAGGACGGCCACCCGGTCCTGACCCCGACCCGGCTCCGTCCCGACTTCCCGGCCCTGCGCGAGGTCAGCGCCCCGGCCTCCTTCGAGGGCCAGACCACCGCCGGCATCGGCGTGACCCGTAAGGTCGGCTTCCGGGTGTTCGAGCTGACCGGCCCGACCCGGATCGTCATCGACCTCGCCCACCCCCAGAAGATCGACGACGGCGGCCCGGTCGCCCCCAAGGGGCTGACCGTGACCCCGAACAGCGGCCCCGTCGGCACCGAGGTCATTGTCGAGGGCCGCGGCTGCGGCAACCTGGATGAGCCGGTGCGGCTGGTCTTCCAGAGCGGCGCCGGAGGCACCACCGGCGCCGTCGACCTGGGCGAGTTCCCCGTCTCCGAGCAGGACGCCTTCCGCGCCACCGCGGTGCTCGTCCCGGCCCGGATGGATCCGCTGCAGGGCGTCGGCGGCGGTCCCACTCGGCCGGGCACCTACCAGTTCACGACCAGGCCGCCGGTCTGCGCCGCGACCTTCACCGTGACCGGCGACACGCCCACCACCCCACAGACGCCCGGGACCCTGCCCTTCACTGGCCCCCACACCCCGATGCTGCTGACCATCGGCAGTGGGCTGCTCGTGGCCGGGGCCGGACTGCTCCTCCTCGTCCGCCGCCAGACCCGACGCACCGCCTGACGACCAACCGCCAGTAGCCAGGCAGCCGCTGCCTGGCTACTGGCTTGTCTGCCGCAAGTCGGCGGCGACCACAACGGGCAGCCGCCGCGTTCAGCCGGTCAGGAGTCGGCCCAGCCGACGTGACGGCGACCCAGTCGGCCGGACGTGGATCGACTACCTCGCTCGCTCGGCCAACCAAGCTCCATATCCAAGAGACGCCCACCCGCACAGCTAACCAGCTCGCTTCACTCACTGCCCCCACAGCGTTCATTCAAGCAGTCCGGTCAGCCGACAGCCCTGACCCCTCGCATGCCATCGATGCGCCGGTGGTTCACAACGCCGCACCGCACCTCACGTCCCCGCATTACCGCTCAGATGGGAGGCGCTGTCGGAGGTGGTGCCGTGAGGCGAGGCGAGGTCCGTGTAGCGCAGTTTCTGGCAAATCTCTGGCACGGCGAGCTGATCGGGCAGCTCATGCGCCAGCTAGCCGCTGGCGGGCTCACGGTGGATGAGCCGCTGCGCTGAAGATGGAATCTCCCCGGGGATTCGGGACGCCATCGACGGACTCATGACAGCAGCCCACTACCTCGCGCCGCTTCTACGGTCCTTGCAGAACTCGGCGGTCACCGTTTGTGCGGGTGGGCGGTGACCAGTCGGCCCCGTCGCGGGAGTCGGCGCCGAGGAAGCCGCCGACGACAGCAAGGATCACAACAGCCGCCACGAACAGCAGCGCTGCCATGTCAGACTCCCCTCTGGCGCCGGGCGGCGCGGGCGGCCTGCACCTTGCGGGCGGCTGCGGCCTCGCGCAGTAGGTCATCGATGTGCAGCTCCGCCATCTTGGCGTGGTAGTCCAGGAGCGTCGTGGTCATGGTGTCCTCTTTCGTTGTCTTCACTGACACCACGGTAGGTCTAAGGCGGGCAGCCCCACATCGGGCTGCTGCCTTAGATCCGCCAGGCAACAGGCTCATTTCCAGGCCTGCTGCCACGCCTCGCCATAAGCGCCCGGCTGCAGCCGGTGCGACCCGAATGGCCAGGGGACCGTTACCTCTCTGCGAAGGTGTCGTTGGAGGTCGGTGGCGTGGAGGCCGCGCCCACCATAAACGGACCGAGATCGAGCCGAACCGCGCGATCGTTACCCTGATCGACGGTGCAGGCAGGGCAACGTCGGACAGCCGATCCAGGCGATCGCGAGCTGCAATCCCGGTCGGAGCGGCGCTATCCCCAGAAGATGAAGAGGGGGTCCTCGTCGATCTCCTTGAGGAGGTCGTCGAGCTGGGGGGTTGGGTCGAGGTGGTCGTAGCGGTGCCAGCGTCGGTTGCGGTCCGCCCAGTACAGGGTCCAGGTGCCCGCGGCGGTGTCGTAGCGAAGCTGAGCGATCAACATGCGCGTCCACGCCCCAGGCCCGCCCTGCCACAACGGTCGGCGCTCAACGATGGTGATGGTGGCGGCCCGGGTCGTAACCTCCAGGCAAACCTCGTCCCGGGCCTCGGCGGGGACGCGCTGATCGCAGAATCTGCGGACCTTGGCGACCGCCAGGTCCGACACGCGGGCGTTGCCGGTGACCATGAAGTCACCCTAGCGTGCCCGATCCCCGAGATGTAGCGACATCGGGGCGCATCCCACTGACGCAAGAAGGCGACTCACCTGACGACCAAGTCAAACAACGCTGAGAGGAGAGCGAAAGAAGCATGGGCCTGCTGGGGCTGGGGGGCTTTGAACCCCTGACCCCTTACATGCCATCTAGGGACGAAGTGGTCAAGCGAAGCTGGTCACGCTGTCTGCACTGGTCATGCCCTGGATTGGGATTGACCGCTGTGGACCGCTGATGACCGTGGTTGTCCCTTGGGCCATCCTGCAGGCATCCTCCAGATTCGCCGGTGAACCTCAGATCTCCTTCAATTCGCGCCCCATCACTCCACGAACCGTGGCCTCCGGATCACCAGCGATTCGGCCATCTCCCTTCTCTCACCGCTGCCGATCATGGCCGCTACTGAGCCCGCTTTGCCGGTCCGCCTGATGGTGGCTGGGGCGGGATACCGCGATCATGGGGTCGGCGACAAGATGGGGCGTCCCTAGTTGATCGTCTGGGCGATTGTCTCCAGGTCGGCCTGGGCCTGCTCGGCCGCCGCGGTCGGGCCCATGGTGCCGTTGAGGGCGGCGGCCAGGGCCTTGGGAATGGGCAGGGTGCCAAGCTGGGCCCCGACCAGCCGGCCCTGACCTTGGGGGAACCCCCACCGGTTCATGGTGTCGGTGCTGGTGGCGAGCTCGTTCAGCACCTCGGGTGGATAGACCTCCGACAGCGGCTTCCTGTTCTCGACGCCGGTCTGGAGGTGGTGCCAGGCATCGGTGAACTTGGTCGGCTGGTCGCTGGTCCCGGTCCGGACCGGGACCTTGCCTTCGGGGGCCAACCCCAGCCAGTCCAGGTAGCCGTCGCTCATCAAGAACTCGACCAGCTTGGCGGCGTCGTTGTTGGCGTCCTTGGTGATCGCAAAGCAGGTGAGCTCGCCGAACTGGGAAGGCTGGGTGCCGTCGGGGCCGGTGATGGCGGTCACGATGCCGCTGTGGTCGGCCAGAAACGACGGGTCGGCGCGACATTGCGGGCAGGTGGGGCGGCCCAGGCGCCGGCTACAGGGTAGCCCGCCCTCGGCCCGTAGCGTCGATCTGGTCGGCTTCAGACGGCCGCGCAGGGTGGGGCTCGGGTGCGTGCCCAGCGGCAGGGGAAGCGGGCCTCAGATCGCGAGGTAGGTGCCTACGATCTCGAATCCCCTGGTGGCGGGCTTGCTACCGCTCACTTTGGGGTTTTGCTGGGGTGCTGCGGCCGGCTGGGGTTGCCTGGCGCTGCGTTTCCCCTGGTAGTTGTGGTGGAGCTGAGGGGATTTGAACCCCTGACCCCTTGCATGCCATTGACGAGCCAGCCGCTCGCATCTCAGCGTGCATCCACGCGTTGCCTCATATCAGTGCTGCTCAGCACACAGATCGCAATAAAGCGACACGGTGCTGGCTGTGGCGATGTGAGGCTTTGTTGCTGGCAGATTGCTGGCAGTTCTGGACACAGACGCCTCAGCGTCATCGCCCGGTCGTCGGCACACGGACCGCCATCGCCCTCTCGATCATCCCCGGCCTGCTGGCCGCCCTGGCCATCGTCTACGCCATCCGCCACGCCCCCCGAGCCGAGCAGCGCGAGCGCCAACCGCTGCGGCTGCGCATCCGGCCGGTGCTGACCAGACTCCTGGGCCGGCTCATGGTCGGCGTGTCGGCCTTCGAGTTCGGGAACGTGGCCGCCACCTTGTTGATCCTGCGGGCCACCGAGCTGCTGGCCCCGGCCGCAGCCAGGACCGGGCCACCCAGCTCGCCCTCGGCCTCTATGTCGCCTACA
>DASUPQ010000444.1 GCA_036280995.1 Actinomycetota bacterium
TGTCGAGCCGGCTCGCCCCCCAGACCATCGGCGGGGTGATGACCCTGTCGGTCAACGTGCTCCAGCTGACCCGCTTCCAGGCCGCGGCCAAGCGGGCCTGCGACGTGGTCGTCTCCGCCCTCGGCCTGCTGGCCCTGCTGCCGCTGTTCGCGGTCGTGGCCGTGGCCATCAAGGCCACCTCCAAGGGCCCGGTGGTGTTCCGCCAGGAGCGGATCGGGCTGCGCGGGCGCCCCTTCACCCTGCTGAAGTTCCGCACCATGGTCACCGGGGCCGACCTGCTGCTCGACGGCCTGCGCGACCAGAACGAGGCCGACGGGCCCCTGTTCAAGCTCCGCCAGGACCCGCGGGTGACCAGGGTCGGGGCCATCCTGCGCCGCTACTCGATCGACGAGCTGCCCCAGCTCTGGAATGTCCTCAGGGGCGAGATGAGCCTGGTCGGGCCGCGGCCGCCCCTGGCCGGCGAGGTCGCCATGTACGAGGAGTGGCAGCTCGACCGCCTCGAGGTCCGGCCCGGCATCACCGGCCTGTGGCAGGTCAGCGGGCGCAGCGAGCTCTCCTTCGAGGACTACGTGCGGCTCGACCTGTTCTACGTCGAGAACTGGTCGATCGCCTACGACCTGTTCATCCTGTCCAAGACCGTCCCGCTCCTGGTCTCGACCAGGGGCGCGTACTGAGGCCGCCATGCGCGCCCTCCTCGTCTGCTCCTCCGGCGGCCACCTCATCCAGCTCCACAACCTCAAGCCATGGTGGGAACGGCACGATCGTCTATGGGTGACCTTCGAGAAGCTGGACAGCACCTCGCTGCTCGCCGGTGAGCAGGTCGCCTGGGCCTACCACCCGACGACCCGCAACCTGGCCAACCTGCTCCGCAACACCCGCCTGGCCTGGAAGCTGCTGCGCTCCTACCGGCCCGACGTGGTCGTGTCCAGCGGCGCCGGGGTCGCCTTCCCGTTCTTCCTGCTGGCCAAGCTGCTCGGCAAGCGGACGGTGTACGTCGAGGTCTACGACCGGATCGACTCGCCGACCATGACCGGCCGGCTCTGCTACCCCTTCAGCGACCTGTTCCTGCTCCAGTGGGAGGAGCAGCGCCGCAACTACCCAAAGGGCAAAGTCATCGGGAGCCTGCTGTGACCAACAGGGAGCAGCCGCTGCTGCTGGTCACCGTCGGCACCGACCACCACCCGTTCGACCGCCTGGTCCGCTGGGCCGACGGCTGGCTGGCCGCCCACCCGGGCTCGCTGCGCTGCCTGATGCAGACCGGCACCTCGGCCCCGCCCACCGGGCAGGCGAGCTGGCAGGCCTACCTCGAGTTCGACGCTCTCCAGGCGGCCATGGCCGGCGCGGCCGTAATCGTCTGCCACGGCGGGCCCGGGACCATCCTGGGAGCGCGGCACATGGGCGCCGTCCCGATCGTCGTCCCCCGCCAGCACCGGCTGGGCGAGCACGTCGACGACCACCAGGTCGCCTTCTCGCGCCGCCTGGCCGCCGAGGGCGGCGGCATCCACCTGGCCGAGACCGAGGCCGACCTGCACCGCCTGCTCGACCGGGTGGCCGGCGAGCCGGCCGCGTTCCGGGCCGGGCCCGGGGGCCGGGCCACGGCCACCGCCGTGCGCGAGTTCGGCCGCCTGGTCGACGGCCTGGTCGGCGACCGGCCGAGCCCCCGGGCGGGCGCCCGATGAGCACGGTCCTGTTCATCGGTGGCCTCGGGCGCAGCGGCAGCACCCTGCTGGAGCGCATGCTGGGCCGCCTCGACGACGTCTGCTCGGTGGGGGAGCTGGTCCACCTCTGGGAGCGTGGCCTCAAGGAGAACAACCGCTGCGGCTGCGGCGACCGCTTCCGGGAGTGCGCCTTCTGGGGCCGGGTCGGGGAGCTCGCCTTCGGCGGCTGGGACCGCCTGGACGTCGGGGAGGTGCTGGCCCTCAAGGCCTCGGTGGACCGCAACCGGTTCGTGCCGCTGATGGTCGCGCCGGCCCTGTCGCCCGCCTACCGGGCCCGCATGCGCCGCTACCTGGAGCTGCTGGGGCGGCTGTACGACGCCGTCCGGGAGGTCAGCGGGCGCCCGCTGGTGGTCGACGCCAGCAAGCACGCCTCCCACGCCTTCCTGGTCCGGCGCATGCGCGGGGTCGACCTGCGCCTGGTCCATCTGGTCCGCGACAGCCGCGGGGTGGCGTTCTCCTGGTCCAAGCGGATGCGGCGGGCCGAGGTGGTCGAGGGCGACGCCCTCATGGCCACCGACACCCCGCTGCGCATGAGCGCCCGCTACCTCGGCTACAACCTGCTGTTCCACCTCCTGCAGGCGACCGGCGTGCGCGGCATCCTGCTCCGCTACGAGTCGCTGGTCCGCGACCCGGCGGCCGAGCTCGCCCGGGTGCTCGCGCTGGCCAGCCGGCCCGCGGCCGCCGGCGAGCTCGGCTTCGTTGGCGACGGCTGGGTCGAGCTCGGTCCCAGCCACGCCCTGGCCGGCAACCCGATGCGCTTCCGCAGCGGGCGGGTCCCGCTCCAGGTCGACGAGGAGTGGCGCGGCCAGCTGCGCCGCCGCCACCGCCTGCTGACCTCGGTGTCCACCTGGCCGCTGCTGCTGGCCTACGGCTACCTGGCCAAGGGGACCGGCCGTGGCCGCTGAGCCCCTGGTCAGCGTCGTCGTCCCCACCCGGGACCGGCCGGAGCTGCTGCGCCGGGCCGTGACGGCCATCCTCGGCCAGACCTACCGCGGCCCGATCGAGTGCGTGGTCGTGTTCGACCAGAGCGATCCCGACCTGCCCTGGCCCGAGCCGCCGCCCGGCCGCCGCCTGGTGCTGGTCCGCAACCAGCGCACCCCCGG
>DASUPQ010000445.1 GCA_036280995.1 Actinomycetota bacterium
GGTCCGCAGGTCGCCATCTATACTGGCAGCACCCATGATCCGGACCCGAGCGCGGTTGGTCACGCCGGTCAGGCGCCTCGTCCAGCTCCTGCTGGTCGCCTTCGTGGTGATCTATTTCGTGCTCCCCCAGATCGCCGGGGCACGCCGGGCCCTGAACCTGCTGGCCGGGGTCAACCTGTGGCTGATCGTCCTCGGGGTCGTCCTGGAGGCGGCCTCGATCCTCAGCTACGCCAACCTGACCCGGGCGATGATCCACGGCACCCCGCCCCCCTACCTGACGATCCTCCGGATCAACCTGTCGACCCTGGCCGTCAGCCACGTCGTCCCGGGCGGCGCGGCCGTCGGCGGGGCGCTCGGGTTCCGGCTGCTGACCCGCTTCGGGCTGTCCGGCACCGACGCCGCCTTCGCCATGGCCGCCCAGGGCATCGGCTCCGCGGTGGTGCTCAACCTCCTGCTCTGGGTGGGCCTGCTGGTGTCGATCCTGAGCGGGCAGTACAACCCCCTGTACGCCACCGCCGCCCTGATCGGGGTGCTGCTGCTGGGCGGCTTCTCGGCGGTGGTGGTGCTGCTGATGCGGGGCGAGCGGGGCGCCGCCGGGGTGATGCGGGCGGTGACCCGGCGGATCCCGCTCCTGGACGAGGAGAGCGTCTACCGCCTGGTCCTCCGGCTGGCGTCGCGGCTCCAGACGCTGGTCGCCGACCGCCAGCGGCTGGTCCGGGGCCTGCTCTGGGACCTCGGGTTCTGGCTCTGCTCGGCCGCCTCGCTGTGGGTGTTCCTGCTCGCGTTCGGGTACCGGGCGGGGATCGACGGGCTGATCGTGGCCTTCGGGCTGGCCTACGTGCTGGCCGCCATCCCCATCACCCCGGCCGGCCTCGGCGTGGTCGAGGCGACCATGATCGCCCTGCTCACCTTCTTCGGTGCCGACCGGGGCATCGCCACCCTCGGGGTCGTCTCCTACCGCCTGATCAACTTCTGGCTGCCCATCCCCCTCGGCGCCCTGGCCTACCTGTCGCTCCAGGTCGAGCAGGAGACTCCCGAGGGCCGCCGGAGGATCGACGAGCGCCGCAAGGCGACCGAGCTCCGCCGCCTGGCCGAGCGCTCCCTGCGCGAGTCCGAGGAGTACCGCGTCCGCCTCGGCCGCCGCGAGCCCCCGGCGAGGAGCTAGCGGCGGACCCGCCGCTTGTCGGCGTACATCCCGGCGTCCGCGGCCGACCAGGCCTGGGCGAGGGTGCCGGAGGGCTGGCGGGTGGCGTGGCCCACGGAGGCGCGGATGCCGGCGGCGTCGAGGGCGCCGCGGAGGCGGTCGGCCAGGACCTTGGCGGCCGGCTCGTCGCACTCGACGGCGAGGACGCCGAACTCGTCGCCGCCGAGGCGGGCGACCACGTCGGCGGCCCGCCGGGTCGAGTCGATCACCTGGGCGGTGCGGCGCAGCAGGCGGTCGCCGGCGGCGTGGCCCTGGCGGTCGTTGACCCGCTTGAGCTCGTCCAGGTCGATCGCGACCAGCGACGCCACCGACCCGTAGCGCTGGCAGCGGGCCTCCTCGGCCTCCAGCAGCCGGTCCCAGGCGCGGCGGTTGCCGACCCCGGTGAGCGGGTCGGTGAGGGCGTCCAGCTCGGCCAGCTCGAACCGCCGCTGCAGCTCCTGGCGCTCCAGCTCCTGGACCAGCAGGACGGCCAGCAGCCGCCCCAGCAGCTCGATGGTGGGCAGCTCGGCGGCCAGCTCGGGCCCGCCGCCGGCCGGGTCGAGCCCGCACAGGCAGCCGAACACCGTGCCGTCGGGGGCGAGCACGGGGACCCCGGCCAGGGCGCCGACGGGCACGCCGCCGGCGTACGCCCGCACGTCGGCGGCGACCCGGGCCACCCGGGGGCCGCGGCCGTCGATCAGGGCCCGGACGGGCAGGTCGGCGTCGTCCAGCTCCTGGCCGACCCGGAGGCCGTAGGTGTGGTCGCGGCCGGCCAGCACCACCGACCCGCCGTCGTCCCGGAGCCGCACCAGCAGCCAGGTGCCGAGGCCGGTCCGTGCCGGCAGTCCGTCCAGCATGGATGCGACCCCGTCCCGGAAGGCCGTCGACGGGCAGAGGTCGGGCGCCACGTCCACCCCCCACGACGCCCCGGGACCGGGACGCCTGCTCCTCGCCTGCTGGCCTACTCGCCTGCCGCCTTCTTGCGCCGCCGGCTGGTCGTCTTGGGCTCGGGGGCCGGCTTGCCGGCCTTGGCCGCTTCGACGCTCGCCTTCAGC
>DASUPQ010000446.1 GCA_036280995.1 Actinomycetota bacterium
GTCAGCCAGGTCACCTGGCTGCTGTTGACCCAGCACCTCGGCTTGCTAGGCACTGTTGCATCTGGCGATCACCGCCGTCGCCGTCCTCCACCAGAGCCCCGAAACGCGCCTTCGGCATTCGGGATTGAGTGCTTTGTGCGCTTGTTGCAGCTCTGGGCGGGAAGCGCCTCCACTTTGTTACTCGCCGCCGACGCCCTTCACCCAGATGCAACAGTGCCCGCCCATCTACCAGCGGACACGTTTTCGAGTACCGTCCAGTTGGTGCACCAACCCCTCGGCTCTAGCGTCGCCCTCCGATGGAGACGCGAAAGAGCTCCCATTCTCCGGGGACACCTCGTAGGTTGACCGATCCGAGGGATGCGAACATGAGGTCGGTGCCTGTGGCGAGGTCACGCACCGTGCGGGTGACCACAACCTGACCCGCGCTGGCCTCGCCCATCACACGAGACGCGATGTGCACGCCGATCCCGCCCACGTCGGGACCAAGGAGCTGGATCTCGCCCGTGTGGATGCCCGCCCGTATCCTGATCTCCGACTCGGCTAGCCCGTCGACGATCTCGACGGCGCACTGGATTGCCCGTGTCGGAGTGTCGAAGGTCGCGAGGATGCCGTCGCCCGTGCTCTTGATGAGCCGCCCGCGGAAGCGGTCGACCTCCGCGTGCGAGATGCGATCGTGGCGATCGAGCAGTTGACGCCAGCTGCGATCTCCCAGAGCGGCTGCGCGGCCTGTCGAATCGACGATGTCGGTGAAAAGGACCGAGGCGAGGATGCGGTCCGCATTCTCCGCGGCCTGCCGCGACTTGATCTGCTGATCCGACCACACGTAGGCCTCCGAGTGCTCGCTCGAAGGCGCGTCGCTCGACGGCTGATAGCGAAGCAGCACGACGCCCGAATCGAACGCCCGTGTTCCGACGAGCCGGAAGTGGGCGGTGTCCAGTTGATCTCGGAACAGGTGTTTTCCGCTCCCGAGGACCACCGGATACAGCATGTACCTGAGCTCGTCGATCAGGTCGTGCTTCAGCAGGAGATCGAAGAGGTCAGCGCTTCCCGACACGAGGATGTCCCCGCCCGGGCTCTCCTTGAGCTTCGCGATCTCCGCCGGGACGTCGCCCGAGATGAGCGTCGAGTTGTTCCATGACAGGTCGGTCAGGGTGTTCGACACGACGTACTTGGGAAGGGCGTTGATCCGTTCACCGAGGAAGACGTCGGTCGCGAGTGGCCAGAACGCGGCCCAGTGTTGATAGGTAACCCGTCCCAACAGGAGCGCATCGACCTCGAGGAGCTGTTGGGCGGCATGCGCCAGCATGTCCTCGCTGGTGAGGCTCAGGGCCCAGGCGTTCCGTCCATCTCGGTGCTCTTCGTGCCCCGGCGCCTCGATGACGCCGTCGAGGGTCACGAACTCCGAGACCAAGATCCTTCTCATCGGCGTCCTCCGGGGAGATCGTTATGACTCGATCGAGTGCCGGGCGAGTACTTCGCAGAGTGTCTCATCCAGGAATCTGCGAGGAGCCGGTCGTGACGCACCGCCGCTCGGGTGAGAGGTTGTTCGATGGTATTGAGATAGCGGGTGTGCTCGTCAGCGCCCGGGGATGGCGAGGTCGGCGACGGTCGGTGTTGGTGCTTGCAGCAGGCGGCCCAGCAGCTCGACGGGGTCACGGGCCTGCTGGGTGGCGGTCCGCAGCAGGCTGGTGAGGACCTGCCAGACCTCGGCGCCGGCCCAGGTGCGGTTGCCACCCCAGCTCTTGCGGGTGACGACCGCGGGGCGGATGGCCTGCTCGGCGCGCCAGTTGGTCGCCTGCACGCCGGGCACCCGCAGGAAGGTGAACAGATGCTCGCGCTCGGCGGCCAGGTGGTTGAGCAGCCGCCGGTTGGGCGGGTAGCGCGTCGCCCCCGCCACCAGCTTGTCGAGCTGCGCGCCCAGGCGGTCGGCCTCGGCTAGGAGCGCGGCAGCGTCCACCGCGCCGGTGTCGTGGGCGTCGCGGAGCGCCAGCGCGCGCAGCAGGATGCGGCGCACCGCATGCGGGGTGCGGCCCTGCCCGCGATCGGCATCGGCCAGCAGCTCGCGGCAGCGGCGCAGCAGGTGCGCCACGCAGCTCTGGTGGGTCGCGGCGGCGAACCTGCGGTAGGGCGCCCAGCCGTCGCGTTCCAGCACCCCGGCGTAGTCGGCGCCGAGGACCTGTGCGGCGTCCTGGTAGCCGCGCCCACCGGCGATGCGGTAGACGGTGACCTGCTCGCCGACAAACGCCCACAGCCACGCTCTTCGGCCGCCGACCCGCCAGCCGGTCTCGTCGGGGGCGACCACCGGGCTGGCGCGCACACCGGCGACCAGCGCCTGGTAGGTCGGCTGGGCGCGGCGGGCGGCGCGGGCGACCGCCTGGCCGACCCCACCCGCGGTGACCTGAATCCCCAGCTGGGCCAACAGCCGAGCGATCTTGCCCGTCGAGATGCCCAGCCCCTTGGACAGCCACGACGCCAGCGCCACCGCCCGAGGGCCAAGCTGGGCGCCCGCCGCGCCCAGCGCATCGGAGGTCTGCGCCGGGTGGTGGGGCTGAACCCTCCGCCCGCACCTGCGGCAGCGGCCGATGTGGAGGTCGTAGCGGATCCACAGCGGGCGCGGCTGGGGAAGCTCCTCGAGGTACTGGGCCGCGACGCGCTCCAAGACCAGCTCGCCGCCGCAGCCCGGACAGCCATCCCGCAGCCCGACCACCACCACTCGGTCGACCCGCTCGGGTGGCTGGCGGTGCGCGTGCCGGCCATGGGCCGCACCCGGCTTGCGCCCGGCCCGCCGGGGATCAGGCTTGGGATCGCCCCGGGAGAACGGGGCGGCCTGCCGTTTGGCCGCCCGTCGCAACGCCCCCACCTGCTCGCGCAGCCGCGCGTTGACCTCCTGGAGCCGTTCACCCTCGGCCTGCAGCCGCTCCCGCTCGGCCTCCAGGCGCTCGATCCGCTCGCGCAGCTGCCGCTGCTCGCGCTCCAGCTGCTGCTCCCGGTCCCGCAGCGCGGCGTTCTCGTCCTCCAGCAGCGCGATCCGCTGGCACCACCCATCAGGGTCCGGGCCAGCCAGCCCGTGACCCACTCGCGCCTGCCCGGCCACCATCGACATGAGGGCCGAAGGCTACAACCCGCTCATCGGGCGCCAAAACCCGCTATCTCAATACCCTGACCCAAGCTTCCAGGGAGGCCGGCACACCTTCGTAACGAAGCGGGGCACGCCTCCCAAGGCCAGGTGCAC
>DASUPQ010000447.1 GCA_036280995.1 Actinomycetota bacterium
CCTCCCGTCAACGGTTGCAGCCGTTCGATCAGCGCCAGCTCGGTCTGGCGTCGGCGCAGGTGGCGGTCGTCGCGCAGCAGCTTCCAGCTGCCCTGTCCCGCAGCCCAGCGGTGCTCTGGTTGGTCATCGCTGCTTGGTTGCGGTTGTCTTCTCGACGTCGAGGAGCGAGATGGCGTACCGCCAGAACCCGTCGTCGCCACGGCGGACCACGTTGATGGCGTGGTCCGCCAACACCAAGGCGGTGTCGCGGACCTGGAGGATCCGCCGTGGTTCGGCGAGGTAGCGGCGGTCGAGGTCCCACAACTGGGTAGCGGCCTTGGTGATTTGCTGGTGGCCGCGGGCCTCTGGCAGGCCATCGCCGGCCACCAGCATGGCGCCTTCCTGGAAGAGCTGGTCGAGCGCGTGGTGGTCGTGGAGCACGAAGGCGTCCTCCAACAGGGTTTCCAGCTCCTCTGGGGTACGGGCTCCGGCCGCAGCGGCCATGTCGGCGCCTAGAACCGCAGCCCGTGCCGCTGGAGGATGGGCGCCGTGCCCTGGAAGTCGCCCTTGACGCCGTAGCGCGCCGCCAGCGCCTCGAGGGTCGCCGGGTCCGGCTCGCTGCCGAGGGCGCCGAGCTCGCGGAACAGGTCCTCGAAACCGCCAGGCGAGATGAGCTCCAGGACGCGCGTGGGGGTGTCGCCGGGATTCCAGAAGGTGTGCCACTGCCCGCGGGGCTTGAAGACCAGATCGCCAGGTCCGGCGAAGACCTCCTGGTCACCCAGCAGCGCCCCGAGGCGGCCTTCGAGGACGTAGCTGTACTCGTCCTCGCGGGTGTGGTAGTGCAGCGGGGCGGCCAGCACATGCGGCGGCAGGGTGTGCTCGACGACCGAGAGCCGCCCCCCGGTGTCGATGCTGTCGATCATGAACCGGTCGGTGCGCGACTCCGGCACCCCGGCGACCTGCCCGTCAGTGGGGCCCAGCACCCGCACACCGGTGCTGACTTCCTGGTGGGTGTCCATCGTTCCTTCCTTGCCGTTGGTGGTCACGGTGACGTTAGGGCCTGCCGGGAGGGCTGCCCATTCCAGAAAGGTGGTATTTGCAGGCGGGCGGACCGCCCCTAGAGTGCTGTCATGGCTCCCGTGAGTGGCGAGGTCAAGCAGCGGGCCGGCGACAGGATCGCCCGGCTGGCCGGGCACGGCCTTGACCTGGTGAGCTTCTGGCAGGCGTCGACTGAGGTGCTGGCCGGTGCCGTCCCCCATGGCGGGGCGCCGTGCTGGTACACGCTGGATCCGGCCTCGCTGCTGGTCACCAGCCACTACCAGCAGGGCCTGCCGGAACTCCCTGGCGAGTGGTTCGCCCACGAGTACTACCAAGACGACGTCAACAAGTTGGTCGACGTGGCCCGCTCCCAGCGTGGGATCTCGACGCTGCATGAGGCCACCGGGGGCGACCCGACCGGCAGCCCGCGCTGGCACTTCAACATGGCCCTGGGCGGTGACCAGGAGCTGATCGCCGCCCTGCGCACCCCTCCGGTGAGGTGTGGGGGGCGCTGGGGCTGTACCGCGAGCCCGGCCGGCCGCTGTTCGACGACGCCGAGGTGGCCTTTGTGCGGGCGGTGGCGCCCTCCCTGGCCGAGGGGGCGCGGCGGGCGCTGCTGGTCGGCGAGGCGGTCGACCCCGAAGGGCCCGAGTCGCCCGGCCTGCTGGTCCTGTCGGACACCTGGGAGGTTGAGTCGGCCACGCCCGGCGTCGAGCGCTGGCTGCAGGAACTCCCCGACGGCGAATGGGACGCCGGCCGGCTGCCGTCGGCGGTCCTGGCGGTCGCCGGCCGGGCGCTGCGCACCGCCGAGCACCCTGATGAGCCCGGGCAGGTCGCGGTCTCACGGGTGCTGGCGCGCTCGGGCACCTGGATCGTGCTCCACGGCGCCGCCCTGGTCTCCGGCAAGGCCCGCCGCGTGGCCGTGATCGTGGAGCCCGCCCACCCGGCCCGCATCGCGCCGATGCTGATGTCGGTCTATGGGCTGACCGAGCGCGAGCAGGACGTCACCCGGCTGGTCCTGCAGGGCAGCTCGACGGCGGAGATCGCCGAGCGGCTGGTCGTCTCCGCCCACACCGTCCAGCAGCACCTCAAGAGCATCTTCGACAAGACCGGCGTGCGCAGCCGCCGCGACCTGGTCGGCAAGGTCTTCTTCGCCCACTACGAACCGCGCGTGCGCGACAACGAACGCCGGGTGATCACCGATCAACCGGTACGTGGCGGGCCCTTGGTGGGCGGCGCCACCAGCTGAGGGACCCTGGCCGAGAAGAGGGAGGGCCACCGCCGGCACGGCTGCTCGGCCCTCGGTCGCCGCATGCTGGACGGGCGCGGTCTGCGGTAGCCAACCACGGCACCGATGTGGGTGATGGGTGAGATCGCCGTTGGTTGCTGTGCGACCATGGCCGATGCCCGCCGCCGCCACCAGGAGTGCCTCGGGTTCCTCAAGCAGCTCGCCCGACCCATCCACGCCGGCGGCTGCACCTGGTCTGCGACAACTCGCCACCCACAAGCACCCCGCGGTCCGCGCCGGGGCTGCGCCGCGGCGACTTCGTCAGCGTCACCGATCTCAGCGACGCAGCACTAGCGGGGCAGCACGATGCAGGTCACGCTGCGGGTCACACCGTCCAGGAGCTGGATGTGGGACACGACCAGCCGGCCGAGCTCGTCGAGGCTGGGCGCCTGCAGTCTCACGATGACGTCGTAAGGGCCGGCGAGGTCCTCAGCCAGCTGCACCCCATCAACCCTGGTCAGCGCCTGAGCGACATGGGCGACCTTGCCGACCTCGGTCTCGATCAGCACATAGGCACTCAGCATCCCACCAGACCTCCTGGGCGCCCGACCGCGCCGCCTGATCGGCCCGGCTCCCGACCTCACTTGGACCTGAGTGTTGCGGACGCATGCTACCGAGGTCGGTCGGCCGCCCGTCCAGGACAGTGGGCCCGGAGCGCCCGTCGTAGACTGCCTCGCCCTCTGTCCAACCACAAGCAGACAGGAATGGTCGCATGACCGATGCCGCATCCGGGCAGCTGCCCGTCACCGCCAACTTCATCAACCCCGAGGCGATGCACCACCCGGCTGGCTACACCCATGTGGTGGAGGTCACCGCGGGTCGACCGGTCTACATCGCCGGGCAGGTCGCCCTCGACCGCACGGGGGCGCTGGTCGGGCCAGATGACATTCGGGCCCAGGCACAGCAGGTGTTCGACAACCTCCAGGCCGCGCTGCAGGCGGTCGGGGCCGGCTTCGAGCAGGTGGTCAAGCTCACCTACTACCTGGTCGACGCCACCCA
>DASUPQ010000448.1 GCA_036280995.1 Actinomycetota bacterium
TGGAAGCTCCCGCCCAGCACCTGGGCCAGGGTGGCGATGGTCCGGGTCTTGGCCAGCCCGGGCACTCCCTCCAACAGCAAATGCCCCCCGGACAACACCGCCACCAGGACCCGCTCCAGCATGCCCTCCTGACCGACAATCACCCGCTTGATCTCAAACAACGCCGCCTCGAGGGCGGCCGAGGGGTTGGCCGGGTCGGCGACGCTGAGGCGGCGCTGGTCGTTCTCGGTCATCTGGTCTCCTTGCGGCACGGGCGGATCAGGGGAGCCGGGCGCCACGGCGCGCCCGCAGGGCGCCGGCGGCGGCCAGCAGGAGGAGGCCGGCGGCGGTGAAGGCCACCGTCACCTCCCGCTCCTCGAGGCGGAAGCCGATGCGCGACCCCAGGCTGTCGTAGACGGCGGTGAGGTTGTCGCTGGTCGGCGCCTCGAAGAAGCGGCCGTTGGTGGTCTCGGCGATCCGGGCCAGGCTGTCCGGGTCGGGCGGAACCGGCTGGATGCGGGTGCCGCCGAAGGCGTTCGGCTGGCGCAGCACCCCGTTGGCGGTGCCGAGGGCGATCGTGTAGACGGGGACCCGCAGCTGGCGGGCCCGTTCGGCCTGGATGAACGGGTCACCGCCGGCCGAGTTGGCGCCGTCCGAGAGCAGCAGGGTCACCGCCGGCGGCACGGCCGCCGGCGGCTCGGCGCCCTGGCCGGGGGTGGTCGGGGAGGGGATGGCCGGCCCGTTGGGGTCGAGGGTGGTGGTCGGGCCGGCGCCGCCGCCGGTCGCCTCCTGGCGGGCCGCCTCGATCACGTCGAGGGCCCGGCCCAGGCCGTCGCCCATGGCCGTCCCGCCGTTGGCGTTCAGGGTGGCCAGCGCCTGGCGGACCGCCTCGCGGTCGGTGGTGGGCGGCACCAGGGTCTCGGCCTCGCTGGAGAAGGTGACCAGCCCCACCTGGAAGCGCTCGGGGAGGCGGTCGAGGAACCGGGTGGCCGCCCGCTGCGCGGCCTCGATACGGGTCGGGTCGACATCGTCGGCGTTCATCGACCCGGACACGTCGATCACGAGCATGACGGTGGCCTCGTCGCGGGGCACGGGCACCCGGGCCATCGGCCGGGCCGCGCCCAGCAGCAGCGCGGTGAGGGCGAGCACGATCAGGGCAGCGGGGATCCACCGGCCCCGCCGCTCCCGCTCGACCACCCCGGCGAGCACGTCCAGGGCCGGGTAGCGGATCGCGTAGCGGATCCGCCGCCGCCGCGCCATGACGAGGGCGAGGACGGTGAGGGGGATCAACGGCAGCGCCAGGAGTGCCAAGGGGCTGGCAAACGTCATTCGACAACTCCAGGCTCGCGGTGTCCCTCCCCTAGGCTGCCACGATCCTCGAAACCACGTAAGTGTGCCGTCAAAGACGAGCCGGCGCGGTACCCTTGAGCCCGGGTCGTCCGGTGGGGCGGGGCGAGCGGGGGATTTGCCCTTCAGCCGGGGAGCGTTGCGCTCATCCGGGTTCGGACTCCTGACTATGGCCTCGCCCCACCGGGCCCCCCGGCGGCTTCTTCTACATCGCCGAGGCCCACCCGTTCGCCTCGGTCTTCGACGACGACGACACGGCCACGAGGGGTCCTACGCCGACCCGGGCGCCCCCGTGAGCGAGCCGTTCGAGTACGCCTGGCAGCACAGCATGGGTCTGGCGGCTGCCCGAGGCGTATGACCAGCGGCTCCCGGTGCGGTACTCGCTCAAGGCCACCAAGGGCTAGCCTGGGAGCATGAGCCAGTACGGGACGGCGCCGCCGGCGGGGTCGCTGCTCGCCCAGCAGGTGCTGGTGGTCAGGCAGAAGCTCAAGCTGGTCGAGCTGCGCAACGAGTACGCCGTGCTCGACCCGGGCGGCCGCCAGATCGGCGCCGTGTTCCAGGCCACCCAGTCGCCGCTGGCCTTCCTGGCCCGGCTGTTCACCAGCTGGGACGTCACCCTGCCGATCACCCTGCACATCCTCGGCCCGGGCGCCCAGCTCGAGCTGGTGGTGCACAAGCCGTGGTTCACCTGGCGCTGCCAGGTGCTGCGGCCCGACGGCATGCCGCTGGGCGAGATCGCCAAGCAGATCCGCCTCGGCAGGGCGCGCTTCACCCTGCTCGACCCGCGCGGCGCCCAGCTCGGCGAGGTCCGGGCCCACAACTGGCGGGCCAAGGACTTCTCCGTCTTCGACGGCGCCGGCCAGGCGATCGCCCGCGTGACCAAGCGCTGGGCCGGCCTGCGCGAGCTGTTCACCGACGCCGACACCTACGTCGTCGAGGTCAGCCCGTCCGCCGTCGACCCCCTGCGCAGCCTGGCCGTGGCCACCTGCCTGGTCATCGACGTGGTCATGAAGCAGAAGGACTACGCCGACTAGCCGACCGGCGAACCTGCCGGTCGGAATCTACCGATCGTCGGCCGGAGGCCGACTCCGAGCCGTTGTCGCCCGGACCCTCCTGGCCGCCGCCACCATGTTGCGCAGGGAGGCCAGCACCTCCGGGTAGTCGCGGGTCTTGAGGCCGCAGTCGGGGTTGACCCAGAGCCGGGCCGGGCCGACCGCCTCCAGCGCCTCCTCGAGCAGGCTGGCCATCTCGTCGGGAGGCGGCACCCGGGGCGAGTGGATGTCGTAGACCCCGAGGCCGATCTCGCGCCCGTAGCCGGCCTGCTCCAGGTCCCGGACCAGCTCCATGCGCGAACGGGCGGCCTCGATCGAGGTCACGTCCGCGTCCAGCCCGTCGATCGCGGGCAGGATCTCGCCGAACTCCGAGTAGCACATGTGGGTGTGGATCTGGGTCTCGTCGCGGACCCCGGCGGTGGCCAGCCGGAACGCCTCCACCGCCCAGCTCAGGTAGGCGTCGCGGCGGTCGCGGCGCAGGGGCAGGGCCTCGCGCAGGGCCGGCTCGTCGACCTGGATGACCCCGATCCCGGCCGCCTCCAGGTCGGCCAGCTCGTCGCGGATGGCCAGGGCGAGCTGGCGGGCGGTCGCCTCCCGTGGCTGGTCGTCGCGCTCGAACGACCACTTCAGCATCGTCACCGGCCCGGTCAGCATGCCCTTGACCGGCCGCTCGGTCAGGGACTGGGCGTAGGTGAGCCACTCGACGGTCATCGGGGCCGGGCGGGACACGTCGCCGAAGATGATCGGCGGGCGGACGTAGCGGGTGCCGTAGGACTGGACCCAGCCGAGCTCGGTCACGGCCACCCCGTCGAGCTGCTCCCCGAAGTACTGGACCATGTCGTTGCGCTCGGGCTCCCCGTGGACGAGCACGTCCAGCTCCAGCTCGTCCTGGATGCGGACGACCTCGTCGATCTCGGCCCGCATGCGGGCCTGGTAGCCGGCCTCGTCCAGCTCGCCCCTGCGGCGGGCCGCCCGGGCCTTGCGGACCTCGCCGGTCTGGGGGAACGAGCCGATGGTGGTCGTCGGCAGGGGCGGCAGGCCGAGCCGGGCCCGCTGGGCCTTCTCGCGGACGTCGTACGGGCTGGCCCGGTGCAGGTCGGGCTCGCCGATCGCGTCCAGCCGGCGGCGGACGGCCGGGTCGGTGGTCCGGCCCGAGCGCCGCCGGGCGGCCAGGGTCCGGCGGTTCGCCTCCAGCTCCTCGGCGATGGCCCCGGTGCCCTCGGCCAGCCCGCGGGCCAGGGTGACCACCTCGGCGACCTTCTGGCGGGCGAAGGCCAGCCATGGCCGGACCTCCGGGTCGAGCGCCTGCTCGGCCTCCAGGTCGATGGGGACGTGCTGGAGCGAGCAGGAGGTGGAGACGACCACCTCGCCGGCCAGGCCGAGCAGGGTGGCCAGGACGGAGAGCGACCGCTCCAGGTCGTTCACCCAGACGTTGCGGCCGTCGACCACCCCGGCGACCAGGGTCCGGTCGCCGATGCCGCCGGCCCCGGCCAGCAGGTCGAGGTTGCGGACCCCGTCCCGGGTCAGGTCGAGGCCGATGCCGTCGACCGGGGCGCCGGCGAGCACCCCGAGGGCGTCGCCCAGGTGGTCGAAGTAGCTGGAGACCAGCAGCCGGGGCCGGGCGCTCGACCCGCCGAGGCGGTCGTAGGCGTGGCCGAGGGCGTCGAGCTCGGCGGCCGAGCGGTCCTGGACGAAGGCCGGCTCGTCCAGCTGCACCCACTCGGCCCCGGCGGCCTCCAGCTCCTCCAGCAGCTCGGCGTACACCTCCAGCAGCGGATCGAGCAGGCTGAGGCGGTCGAACCCGGCCGGGACGCCGGCGGCGGCCTTGCCCAGCAGCAGGAAGGTGACGGGGCCGAGCAGGACCGGGCGGGTGGCGATGCCCAGCTCGCGCGCCTCGGCCAGCTCGGCCAGGGGCTTGGGCGCGGCCGCCAGCCGGAACTCGGCGTCCGGCCCCAGCTCCGGGACCAGGTAGTGGTAGTTGGTGTCGAACCACTTGGTCATCTCCATGGCGGTGACGTCGTCCCGCCCCCTGGCCATGGCGAAGTAGGCGTCAAGGCCCTCGGCCCGGCGGTGGCGTCCGGGAACGGCGCCGACCAGGACGCAGGTGTCGAGCACCTGGTCGTACAGCGAGAAGTGGTTCGAGGGGACCTGCCCGAGGCCGGCGTCGCGCAGGAACGTCCAGGTCTGCCGGCGCAGGTCCCTGGCGGTCGCCTCCAGCTCCTCGGCCGGCACCCGGCCGGCCCAGAAGCCCTCGGTGGCACCCTTCAGCTCCCGGCGGTCACCGATCCGCGGGAACCCGTGAACGGTCGAACTTGTCATGAGCCCTCCCTCGAGGCCTGGACGGCCGCGCACCCGCGCGGGCGCTGGCAGGTCTTCGGGCTCGTGGGCGGGCGGCGCGGTCTTCGCCGCGCCGGGTTCCTACCGGCCGTCGCTTCCCAAGACTGTCTGGCTCAGTGCTGGACCGAGGAGCGGGTGGCACCTCGGTGACGGCTGTCGTTCCCACATACCGCTGCGGGGCAGCTCCGGAGTCGCACCGGATTCCCTCTTTGGCGACCAGCGCCCGGCAAGGATCGTCCCGCCCACGGCGCCTGTCAACCCGCCTCGACGGGGGTGCCGGCGGCGGCCGTGGTCCCGACCAGCTCGGCATGCCGGGCGCGGATGCCGGCGATCAGCAGGCCCAGCCCGTGCTCGAAGCTGGCCGCGGGGTCGGGCTCGCGGGCCGCCTCGGCCTGGTACTCCACGGCGCAGCCGATCACGTAGTCGCCGACGGCCAGGACCGTGCGCAGGGCCTCGGCCATGAGGTCGAGCAGCTGGCGCTCGTTGCGGACATGCCAGTAGAGGGTCGGCGCCGACACCCCGAGCTCGGTGGCCAGCCGCCGCAGGGTCAGGGCCTCCAGGCCCGCCCTGGCCAGCAGGTCGACGGCCCCGCGGACGATCTGCTCGTAGCATCTTGAACGTTGTTGGAGAATGGCGGGAGCGGAGGTGCCATGAGCGAGCCGCAGGCGGCGGTCACGGTCCGTGGCCTGGTCAAGCGCTACAAGTCGGTCGAGGCGGTGCGCGGCATCGACCTGGACGTGGCTCCCGGGGAGACCTTCGGCTTCCTCGGGCCCAACGGGGCCG
>DASUPQ010000449.1 GCA_036280995.1 Actinomycetota bacterium
CGAGGAGGTCGATGACGAACGACGCGGCCTCATCCAGGCCCCGGCTGTCCGCGAGATCGGTCCCCGCGACTGCGGCGACCGACGGGCGCCCTCCCATCGCCGGAAGGATAGCGCCCTCCTCCGACACGTTCTCGATGTCGACTTCGCGGTGTGACAAGACTTGGTTTGACATGCCAGCTCCGGCCGCACTAGCATGACCTCGCTCCGCCACGGTGGAGCGTGGGGCCCACAGAGGCTGAGTAGAGAACGCGGCGCCCCGGCGCCGCGGCCCCAAAGGTCTCTGTGGGCCCTTCGCTGTGCGCGGGAATAGCCCGCCCTTCCACATCGTTCGATGAGGGTCGGAGAAGGGTAAGAGGGGCGTACAATCCCGTCCCGCAGGGAGACCCGTGGAAGAGCCCGACGACACCGAGGACGAAGCGCCGGCCGCCGAGGAGGCCGAGACCAGCCTCGACGAGATCATCGCCAAGAAGGCCGACGAGCCCGCCGCCGAGGAGGCGGAAGAAGAGGCCGTCGTGTCCCGCGAGGAGCGCGTCGAGGCGCTCACGGTCAAGGTCGTGCCCCAGCAGCCCACCGAGTTCACCTGCAAGAACTGCTACCTCGTGAAGCACCGCAGCCAGCTCGCCGACAAGAAGCGGATGTTTTGCCGGGACTGCGCCTAGAGGCCGGCCCCCGCTCACTCCTCGTCGCGCTCCTGTCCGCCGCCGCATCAGCGTTCCTGCTGTGGCTGGCCCTGCCGCCGGCGGACCTCGGCCCGATCGGCTTCGTGGCTCTGGTCCCGCTCTTGTGGGCTCTCCGGGGGGCCCGGGCCCGGCGGGGGGCGCTCCTCGGCATGGCGTTCGGCCTGCTGTTCTACGGCCTCCTGCTCTCGTGGCTGATCCCGGTGTCGACGGTCGGCTGGGCGGCCCTGGTGATCGGGGTGGGGGCGTTCCTGGCCCTGTTCGGGGTCGTGGTCCCGGCCCTCTGGCGCGATGCGGCCCCCATCCGAACGGCGTTGGGGGTCGGAGCCGTCTGGGGCCTGGTGGAGTGGCTCCGGAGCGTGTGGCCGGTGGGGGGGTGGAGCTGGGTGAGCCTTGGAGCCACCCAGCACGACAACCCGGTGACGCTGCCGGCGGCCTCGGTGATCGGCGCCGTCGGCCTGGGGTTCCTGGTCGCCGCGATCAACGCGTTGGTGCTCCTGGTCCTGGTACGGACGGGGGAGTGGAGGAAGGCGATCGTCCCCGCCGCCGCGGCCGCGGCCGCCGCGCTCTTGCCGCTGGTGGTGCCAGCGGCCTCGGTCCACGGTCCTCCGGTCGACGTCGCCGTGGTCCAGGGCAACATCCCGATCGAGATCGGGACGGCCAGCCGGATCCTCGAGGACAACCTCGTGGCGGAGAACCACGCCCGGGTGCACGGCCGGCTGGCGGCAGACCCACCCGACCTGGCCGTGTGGCCGGAGAACGCCCTCGACCGCGACCCCACCGCCGACGAGGTCATCGGGCCGGTGGTGGAGGAGGCAATCGTCTCGGTCGGCGCCCCCACGCTCGTCGGGGCGATCACCGAGTCCGACGACGGTCGCCTCCTGAACGAGAACCTCCTGTACTCGGCGGACGGCCGGGTCGTCGATCGGTACGCGAAGATCCACCTCCTGCCGTTCGGCGAGTTCGTGCCGGCCCGCCGGTTCCTCGACTGGATCCCCGACGTGCGCCGGGTCCGGGCGGACCTCTCCCCGGGCACCACACCGGGCCGGTTCCGCATCGGGGACGTGGGCTTCGCCTCGATCATCTGCTTCGAGAACGCCTTCCCCGACCAGGTCCGCGACTTCGTCACCGCGGACCAGGGGTTCCTGGTGGTGTCCACGAACAACTCCACGTTCGGGATCAGCCCGGCCCCGGAGCAGCACGTCGTGCTGTCGGAGCTGCGGGCCGTGGAGAGCGGGCGGTGGGTGGTCCACGCCGCGCTATCGGGGATCAGCGCGATCATCACACCGCAGGGAGAGGTGACGGCCCGCACCGGCCTGTTCGAGCCCGACCTGCTCCGGGCCACGATGCCGACGGCCGACGGCACCACACCGTACGACGCGGTGGGCGGATGGGTGCCGCTGGGGCTGCTGGTGCTCCTGGGGATCGGCTACCTGACCCCGCGCCGGGCCCCGGAGCGTCCGGTGCTCCCGCTGCCCGACGACCACCGGGTGGCCGTGATCCTGCCCACCTACAACGAGCGAGAGACCGTCCAGGACGTCGTCGAGCGGGTGCTGGCGGCCTCCGATCGCATCGAGGTCACGGTCGTGGACGACTC
>DASUPQ010000450.1 GCA_036280995.1 Actinomycetota bacterium
CCGGGCCCGTTCCAGTCCGTCGGGGGTGAGCTGGTAGTAGCGGCGGGCCGGGCGGCCCTCGGTTCGGGGGTCGATGTCCTCCCAGCGGGAGGTCAGCCAGCCCACGGTCTCCAGCCGGGCCAGGATGGGATGGATGGTCCCGCTGGGCAGCCCGGCCGCGGTCCCGATCTCCACGCCGTACAGCTCCTTGGAGGGGTCGGCGAGCAGGGCCCGGAGGACGAGCTGGGTCGGGATGGTCATGCGCGGGGTCCGCTGCTGCTCCATACTCGTAGTCTACCTAGACCCTACGTTGAACACAACACTGTAGCTGTTGCGGATTGCGTGACGGCTCGGCAAATGAAGCGCATTGTCTTGCTGCGATCGCTCCTTCCGCGGAGTTGGCATCACCACGTCACAGCCTCACCGCCCGACCCGGTTTGGCGTCTGACCACGTGGTGCAAGCATCCCCGAGTTGGAAAGCTCGCCATCGGCGCCTGAAGGACGGTGGGAAATGAGGATCGGGGTTGGCATCTTTCTGATGGTGCTGGGCGCCATCCTGGCTTTCGCGGTGGAGACCGACGTCCCCGGGATCAACGTCAACACGCTCGGGGTCATCCTGTTGCTGATCGGCCTGGTCGCGCTGCTGTACTCGCTGTTGTTCTGGAGCACCGTGACTCCCTGGGGCCGGCGCAGAGTCGACGCCCGGCGCCGCATGGTCGGGCTGGAGCCACCGGCCGACGTGGTCGAGGAACGCCGCCTCGACGACGGTCTTCCCTAGTCGCTGGACGTGGCGAGCGGTCCCAGGACGTAGAACTCACTTCCTGTGGACCTCGCTGTTCAGGCCAGTCGCTTCTCGAACACGATCGACCTGCGCGCATAGCCCATGCCCTGCTCGTAGAACGGGACCGACAGCGGACTGTCGTGGTAGGTGGTGAGCACGGAGCGGACCGCGCCCCTGTCCCGCCCCCACGCCTCGACGGCGTGCATCAGCCGTGCGCCCACACCACGGCGCCGATAGGCGGCCGCCACCCCGAGCGCGTCGACGTAGAGGCGTGTCCGGCCAAGGTCGCGGAGGACCTGCCGCTCGGCGTCCTCGGCCGGCCGCTCCAGACGGGCGGCGACATCTCCGACCACCCGGCCGTCGACCTCACCGACCAGCCAGACGGCGTCGTCCGGCCGTGGCCGTCGCAGCAGCTCCTCGAACCACGCCGCCAGCCCCTCGGCGGGAGGGACCTGGAAGGCGTCGGCGTCGAGCGCGACGTAGTGCCGTGCCCCGTCGATCCAGTTCCGGGCAAGGTCCGCGGCGTCATCCGGTCGCGCCGGCCGGACGACAAGCGATTCCATGGCCGTACTCTAGCTCGCCCGAACCGCCGCCAGCCCGTGTCGCCGGTCGAATACCCGTTGTCCGGGCGGCGCCGGTGTGCGACCGTCACGGCGACGGCGGAGGTGCGCATGGCGATCATGGTCCTCGGCAGGGTCGCGGTCTGCGACCGCAGGAGCTGACCTGACGGTTGGTCTCGACCACGCCCCCGGGCGGGGCGTTGCCACGCTGCACGAGGAGCACTCCATGTCATCGCATGTCCCCTTCGAACCGCTGCCCGGCTCCAACGGGCAGCCCACCGCGACCGTCCGCCACGGCGACACGATCCTGCGCCCGGCCGGGCCCTGGACACCGGCCGTGCACGCCCTGCTCCGGCACCTCGAGGAGGTCGGGTTCCCCGCCTCGCCCCGCGTCGTGGGCGACGGCTACGACGACCAGGGCCGGGAGGTCCTGACCTACACGGATCGCCCACCCGCGCCCCTACACCGGCGAGGGCATCTGGCAGGTCGGCCGGCTCCTGCGCGCCCTCCACGACGCCACCGCCGGCTTCCGGCCGCCACCAGGGGCACGCTGGCGGCCCTGGAGCCTCCGCAGCCGCGCGCCCGGCGCCGTCGTCAGCCACTGCGACGCCGGCCCCTGGCACGTCATCCTGCGCGAGGGCCGCCCGGTCGGGCTGATCGACTGGTCCACGGCCGGCCCCACCGACCGCCTGGAGGAGCTGGCCGCCACCGGCTGGTGGAACGCGCAGCTCGGCTTCGGCGACGACCTCGACCCGGGCAGCCACTCCCCTGACGCCGCCGCCCGCCGGGGGGCGCGGCTGCGGTCGTTCCTGGACGGCTACGGCCTGCCGGCCGCCGCCCGGCCGGGTCTGGTGACCCGCATGGTCGAGTTCGCCGTCCGCGACTGCGCCGACCTGGCCGAGATCAGGCGGATCGCGCCCGGCTCGAACGACCCCACCACCCTGTGGACGCTCGCCTGGCAGACACGCGCCGCCGCCTGGATGCTGCGCCACCGGCCCATCCTGGAGCGCACGATGACGGGCTGACCTGTCAGAGGTCCTTGACCAGCGTGTCCAGGACCTCAGAGTGGGTCACCGGCGGACCCTCGTGGTCGCGTTCCTGCCAGGTGCCGACGACGGTCCCGTGGCCCCAGTCGGCGTAGCCAAGCCGTTCGTAGAGCCGCCGGGCGCCGGGGTTGTCCACCCCGACGCCGAGGGCGAGCCGCCGGTGGCCGAGCCGGCGGGCCCTGTCCTCGCCCGCCCGGATCAGGGCGGTGCCGATGCCGCGCCGCCAGAGCCGGCCGTCCACCTCCAGGTGGACGAGCCGCGGGACGCCTGGAAGCAGGCGGCGGACCGCGGGCTCGTCGGCCGGGTGGCAGGCCAGGAACACGTCGCCCACCGGCCGCCCGTCCAGCCAGGCGACCAGCAGCACCCCGTCGCCGACCCCCTGCCTGGCCAGGCAGTCGCCGAAGAAGCGCCGCGACCCGAGCGCCGCCACCAGCGGGCCGAGGTCGGCGTCGGAGGCCCGCCGGACCTCGAGCTTCACCGGCGGACTCGCCGCCGCGCCGGGACACCCCGGACGCGTGGCGCGGTCCTGGGAAGGCGTCGTGTGGCCCACTCGGCCACCAGCTCGTCGCCGGGCCGGAGCGCCCGCCACCGGGCCAGCATGGCGTCCAGGTCCGGGCCGGCCTTGGCCGGGCGGCCGTCACGCCAGCATTGGACCTGGACGTTGACGACCTTCCCGGCCTCGTTCAGCTC
>DASUPQ010000451.1 GCA_036280995.1 Actinomycetota bacterium
GGAGCGGGCGAACTTCGAGTTCTTCCTCGCCCTGCCCGACCCCGACCGCTCGGCCGTCCGGATCGACGTCAAGGGCTCGCAACTCTTCCGCCCCCTGTTCGAGTTCTCCGGCGCCTGCGCCGGCTGCGGCGAGACGCCGTACCTGAAGCTCCTCACCCAGGTCGTGGGCGACCGGCTGCTCGTGGCCAACGCCACCGGCTGCTCGTCGATCTACGGCGGCAACCTGCCGACCACCCCGTGGACGGCCGACGCCGCCGGGCGGGGACCGGCCTGGGCCAACTCGCTGTTCGAGGACAACGCCGAGTTCGGCCTCGGCATCCGCTTGGCCGCCGACCGGCAGGCGGCCCGGGCCCGCCAGCTGGTCGAGCGGCTGGCGCCGGCGGTGGGGGAGGACCTCGCCCGGGCCATCCTGGCCGCCGACCAGCACGGCGAGGCCGAGGTCGCCGCCCAGCGCCAGCGGGTGGCCGAGCTGCGCCGCCGGCTCGCCGGCGTGGACGGGGCGGCGGCGCGCGAGCTCGAGGGCCTGGCCGGGGAGCTCGTCCGGCGCAGCGTCTGGATCGTCGGCGGGGACGGCTGGGCCTACGACATCGGCTCGGCCGGGGTGGACGCGGTCCTGGCCTCCGGCCAGGACGTGAACCTGCTGGTGCTGGACACCGAGGTCTACTCCAACACCGGAGGGCAGGCGTCCAAGGCTACACCGCGGGGCGCGGTGGCCAAGTTCGCCGCCCGCGGCAAGCAGACCACCAAGAAGGACCTGGGCATGCTGGCCATGGCCTACGGCAACGTCTATGTGGCCCACGTGGCCGTCGGGGCCAGCGACATGCAGACCGTCAAGGCCCTGCTGGAGGCCGAGGCCTGGCCCGGCCCGTCGCTGGTGATCGCCTATTCGACCTGCATCGCCCACGGGTTCGACATGACCGGGTCGATGAGCCACATGCGCGAGGCCGTGCGGTCGGGCCACTGGCCGCTGTACCGCTACCACCCTGAGGCGGAGCGCCCGTTCCATCTCGACTCCAAGCCGCCGACGGTGCCGCTGCGGGAGTTCGCGGGCAGCGAGGCCCGCTTCGCCATGCTGGCCCGCACCGCCCCCGAGGAGTTCGAGCGGCTGATGGACCTGGCCGAGGCGGACGCCCGCGAGCGCTGGCGCTACTACGAGCAGCTCGCCGGCCTGTCCCGCACCGCCCCCCATCTGCCCCCGCGGCCGGTCACCCCAGCCGGCACCGGGCCGACCACTGAGGAGGCGCCGTGACCGTCGACCTGCGCACCACCTATCTGGGGCTGGAGCTGCGGAGCCCGCTGGTCGCCTCGCCCTCGCCGCTGACCGGGGAGCTGGACGGGCTGCGGCGGCTGGAGGCGGCCGGGGTCGGGGCGGTGGTGCTGCCCTCGCTGTTCGAGGAGCAGCTCACCCACGACCAGCTGGAGCTGGACCGGCTGCTGGAGTCGACCTCGGACCACACCGGCGAGGCCCTCTCCTACTTCCCCGACCTCCAGGACTACAACACCGGGCCCTGGACCTACCTGGACCACATCGCGCAGGCCAAGCGGGCGGTGAGCGTCCCGGTGATCGCCAGCCTCAACGGCATCACCCCGGGCGGCTGGGTCGGGCACGCCAAGCGGATGCGCGACGCCGGCGCCGACGCCCTGGAGCTGAACCTCTACACGGTGGCCACCGACCCGCGGGTCGGCGCGGCCGAGCTGGAGGCCCGCTACCTGGACCTGATCGCCGACGTGCGGGCGGCGGTGTCGGTTCCGCTGGCCGTCAAGCTGAGCCCGTTCTTCACCGCCCTGGCCAACTTCGCCGTGCGGGTCGACGAGGCCGGGGCCGACGGGCTGGTCCTGTTCAACCGCTTCTACCAGCCCGACCTGGACCTGGACAGCCGCGACGTGGTGCCGCGGCTGGTGCTGTCGAACTCCGAGGAGCTGCGCCTGCCCCTGCGCTGGATCGCCATCCTGTTCGGCCGGGTCGGGATCTCGCTGGCCGCCACCACCGGGGTCCACACCGGCCTGGACGCGGCCAAGGTCCTGCTGGCCGGGGCGAACGTGGCCATGATGACCTCGGCCCTGCTGCGCCACGGGCCCGAGCGTCTTCAGACGGTGGAGGCGGAGCTGCGGACCGTCATGGCCGAGCATGACCTCGACTCGGTGGCCCAGCTCCGCGGGAGCATGAGCCATGCCTCCATGCCCGACCCGGCCGGGTTCGAGCGGGCCAACTACATGCGCACCCTCATGTCCTGGTCGAGCCGGGCCGAGGTCAGCCCCGGCCAGGCGGCCGGCGACGAACCGGCACCCCCGGCGGGCCGGGCGGCCCGCTAGGAGCGGGACCTTCGGCCGTAGGTGCGGCCAGGGCCGTGGGCTGATGCTGGGTCCAAGGCCGGTGCAGCAGCACCGCCGTCGAAGGAGAGGACCCATGGTCACCTGCCCACGGTGCGGAAACGACGCCGACTACCTCGCCGATGACACCTTCGTCCTGATCCGCTGTGAGTTCTGCGGCGACGACATCGACGCCACCGACCTCGTCCCGGCGGATGACGCCCTGGTCGCCTGAGGAGGACGGCATGCGCACCTGCGACGTGATGAGCACTCCGGTGGTGACCGTGTCGCCGGACGCTCCCCTCAAGGACGTGGCCGCGACCCTGGTCGAGCATGGGATCAACGCCGTGCCGGTGGTCGATGCCAGCGACCGGCTCATCGGGATCGTGTCCGAGGCCGACCTGCTGTCGCTGGAGACCGGGCTCGGCCGAGGCCCCGCCCCGGCTGGGCCCCGCACGGCCGGCGAGGTGATGCGCCAGTCGGTCTACACCCTCACCGGCGACACCGCCGCCACCGCCGCCGCCCGGCTCATGCTGCGCCACCGCCTCAAGTCCGTCCCGGTGGTGGCCGGGGAACGGGTGGTCGGCATGGTCGCCCGGCGCGACCTGATCCGCCTGATCGCCCGCAGCGACGACGACATCCAGGCCGACCTCGACCGCCGGCTCAAGGAGGAGATCCAGGCGCTCCAGCGGCTGGCCGTGGGCGTCGCCGGCGGGGTCGTCACCATCGACGCTGCCGCCAGCCCGCTCGCCCGCCGGCTCCTCGAGGGACTCGCTCGTGACATCCCCGGCGTGGTCGAGGTGCGCACCACCCAGCGGGGAGCCGATGGCGCCGAGCCACCCAGGGGCACCGATGGTGACCGGTGACGAGCTGAAGGCGCGGCGGCACGCCCGCGAGATCGTCGCCGACATGCGCTGGTGCGGCATGACCGTGCCACCGCTGCATGTCCGCATGGCCAACGAGTTCCAGGACCTGGTGCGCAGCGGCGACTACGCCGCCTGGGTCGCGGCGAACCAGACGCCCGCCCTGCTCAGCCGAAGATCCTATCCACGCTGATCGTCCGAGGTGCTGCTGGCCGTGTTCATGGGATCGATCCTGGTGGTGTGGGCCGTCATGTTGATGGACCACGCGGCGTCCTCCCCGGCGCCGGCCACCGGACCCGGCTGGGGTACCGGTAGGCGCCGCTACGTGGCGAGGGCGATATCGAGCACGCCCTCGCCGCATCCTGTCTCTCGGGCCGCCCGAAGCCAGGCCACCACAGGAGTCGATGGTCCCTGGCCGTGCCGGACATTCGACCCTACGGGGGACCGTGGACGGCAGGGAGACTGAGCGCGACACGGCTGCTCGGCAAGGAGGAAGCACACGATGGCAGCGCCAACCCTTCCAGCGCGTCAGCTCACCACCTCCCCACCTCGATCAGGGCCGGCAGCGACCACATCCATGGCGGCGCAGCACCGGTCCAGGAACTCCAAGGTCGCGGGGGTCCTGCTCTCGCTCGCCGGCACCGCGATCCTGATGGGGTTCATCACCGCCGAAGCGCTGTACCCCGGCGTCTACACCACCCACACCAACACGGTCAGCCACCTCGGCGCGTCCGAGCCACCCAACAGCGTCGTCCTGCAGCCCTCGGCGGCCATCTTCGACATCACCATGCTGGTCGCCGGAGCCATGATCCTGGCCGGGGCCTGGTTCGCCTACCGGGCGCTGGGGCGCAAGGCGGTGTTGATCCCCACCGCGCTCCTCGGCGTCGGCACACTCGGCGTCGGCGTCTTCCCCCTGACCCACCCGGCCCCGCACACCCTGTTCGCCTTCACCGCCTTCCTGGCCGGCGGCATCGCCGTCGTCCTGTCGTCCCGCGTGACCACGGCCCCGTTCCGCCATCTCTGGACGACCCTCGGAGCGATCGCCCTCGGCGCGACCGTGCTCGCCCTGGACGCGTTCCGCAGCTGGGCCCCGATGGTTGAGCTCGGCGAGGGCGGCCTCGAGCGGTGGATCGTGTACCCGATCGTCCTGTGGCTGGTGGCCTTCGGCAGCTACCTGCTGGCGATTGCCAACCCGACCGACACCAGGAACCCAGCCGGCACGGGAGGTTGACGATGCACATCCTCGACGGCTACGACGCCGTCTTCATCGGCGGGGCGCTGTACGCGGGCCGCTGGCACCGCGATGCACGACGGTTCGTCAAGCGCCACCCCGGCGCATTGCGCGAGCGGCCGGTGTGGCTGTTCAGCAGCGGCCCACTGGACGGCTCGGCGATCGAGGCCATTCCGCCGGTACCGCAGGTGCAGGAGCTGCCCACGCGGATCGGCGCCCGCGGCCATGTCACCCTCGGTGGCCGCCTCCCCGCCGATGCCAAGGGATTCCCGGCCAGCGCGATGGCCAAGACCCACGCCGAGGTCGCAATGGAGCCGATGTCGCTTGACCTTGCCGGGCGGTTGCATGCCTAATCGACGTCAGGAGAACCGGAGCAAGCCAACTCCAAGGGGAAGCGCCGTGGCCGTAGCCACCGCCATGCCGCCGGCGCCGAGTGACGACAAGCGCTGGCGGATTGTCGAGACGCGCATGCGGCGGTTGGGGCAGCGGCCCGACGCCCTCATCGAGGTACTGCACGCAGCGCAGGAGGCGTTCGGTTATCTCGACACCCAGACCATGGAGTTCGTCGCGAGAAGCCTGGGGGTGCCGCTCAGCAAGGTCTACGGGGTCGCCACCTTCTACTCGCTTTTCACCCTCAAACCGCAGGGCGAGCACGCCTGCGTCGTGTGCACCGGTACGGCCTGCTACATCAACGGGGCCGGCGGGATCGTCGTCGCCATCGGTCGCGGGCTCGGCGTCCGGCCGGGGGAGACCACCACCGACGGCAAGCTGTCGCTGCTGACGGCCCGCTGCCTGGGCTCCTGCAGCCTGGCCCCGGCGATGATCCTGGACGGCGAGGTCCGCGGGAAGCTGACCGCCGAGGTGGTCGTGGCCGAATTGGAGGCGCTGTGACCAAGAACGCCGGAAGCGACCGGCCGGCGCGCCCGCCGCGCCGCCGCCGGGCGCGGGCGCCGGTCCTCCAAGGCCCGGCCCGGGCGTCGGCCCATGTCTGCCAGGCTGCCAGCTGCCTGTCCGCCTCCTCCGACCAGATCTTCGACGCCCTGGCCGAGCAGGTCACCGAGGCCGGGCTGACCGATGTGGCCGTCAAGCGGGTCGGCTGCCTGGGCCTGTGTGCCGCCGGCCCCCTGGTCGAGGTCCCCGAGACCGGCCGGCTGTTCGACCGCGTCCGCCCTGACGACCTGGGTGGCCTGGTCGAGGAGCTGCAGGCCGTCAGCCCCGGGACGACCCCGCCGCCGTCGCCGCCGTTCTTCGCCCGCCAGGTCCGGGTGGCCACCGAGAACTCCGGGCGGGTCGACCCCGAGGACCTGGACGACTACCGGGCCCGCGGCGGCTACCGGGCGCTGGAGACGGCGCTGCACTCGATGACCCCGGCCGAGGTGATCGACCAGGTCGTCCGCAGCGGCCTCCGGGGGCGCGGCGGGGCCGGCTACCCGACCGGGCTGAAGTGGACCACGGTGGCCAAGGCCGCCGGCGGGCAGAAGTACGTGATCTGCAACGCCGACGAGGGGGACCCGGGGGCGTTCATGGACCGCAGCGTGCTCGAGAGCGACCCGCATCGGGTGCTGGAGGGCATGGCCATCGCCGGCTACGCCGTGGGGGCCAGCCGCGGGTATGTCTACTGCCGGGCCGAGTACCCGCTGGCCGTGGCCCGCCTCAAGACGGCCATCCGCCTGGCCGGACGGGCCGGGCTGCTGGGCGCCGACATCGCCGACACTCCCTTTGCGTTCCAGGTGGAGCTGCGTCTTGGCGCGGGCGCGTTCGTCTGCGGCGAGGAGACGGCCCTGATCGCCTCGGTCCAAGGTGGGCGGGGTATGCCCCGGCCCCGGCCGCCGTACCCGGCCGTCTCCGGGCTGTGGCGAAGCCCGACGCTGATCAACAACGTCGAGACGTTCGCCAACATCGCCCCCATCGTCCGCAACGGCGGGGACTGGTACGCCGGCATCGGCACGGAGACCAGCAAGGGCACCAAGGTGTTTGCCCTGGCCGGCCGGGTGGTCAACACCGGCCTGGTCGAGGTCCCCATGGGGATCACCCTGCGCGAGATCGTCTATGACATCGGTGGCGGGATCCTGGACGGCCGCCCGTTCAAGGCCGTCCAGACCGGCGGTCCCTCGGGGGGCTGCATCCCCGCGCAGTACCTGGACATGCCGGTCGACTACGAGTCGCTGAAGGAGGTCGGCTCGATCATGGGGTCGGGCGGCATGATCGTGATGGACGACACCGCCTGCATGGTGGACGTGGCCCGCTACTTCATGGACTTCTGCCGCGAGGAGTCCTGCGGCAAGTGCATCCCCTGCCGGGTCGGCACCACCCAGCTCCACACCCTGCTGCAACGCATCTGCGAAGGCGACGCCACTCTGGACGACCTGGAGCAGTTGGAGCGGCTGTCGGACATGGTCAAGCAGACCAGCCTGTGTGGCCTGGGCCAGAGCGCCCCCAACCCGGTGTTCTCGACCCTGCGCTACTTCCGCGAGGAGTACCTGGCCCACGTCCAGGACCGGACCTGCCCGGCCGGGGTCTGCCCGGTCGCCAACCGGGAGGAGGTGCTCGGTTGAGCGTCTACACCCTGCGGATCGACGGCACCGACGTGGCCGGCGCCGCCGGCCAATCGATCCTGGACGTGGCCGCCGAGAACAGCATCGAGATCCCGACCCTGTGCCACCTGGAGGGCCTCAGCGACGTCGGCGCCTGCCGCCTGTGCGTCGTCGAAGTCGGCGCCTCCGGCAAGCTCCTGCCGGCCTGTGTCACCGCGGTCGAGGAGGGCATGGAGGTGACCGCCCACTCCGAGCGGCTGGCCGCCTACCGCCGGACGATCGTCGAGATGCTGTTCGTGGAGCGCAACCACATCTGCTCGGTGTGCGTCGCCAACAACCACTGCGAGCTCCAAGATCTGGCCGCCACCCTCGGCCTCACCCACTTCGAGCTGCCCGCGGTCAACCCGCGGGTTGGGATCGACGCCAGCCACCCACTGTTCGCCATCGACCACAACCGCTGCGTGATGTGCACCCGCTGCGTGCGGGTGTGCGACGAGATCGAGGGCGCCCACACCTGGGACGTCATGGGCCGCGGCATCGACGCCCGGGTGGTCACCGACCTCGGCACTCCTTGGGGGGAGTCGCCCACCTGCACCAGCTGCGGCAAGTGCGTCCAGGTCTGCCCGACCGGGGCGCTGTTCGAGAAGGGCCGCTCGGTGGCCGAGGGGGCCAAGACCCGCCGGCCCTTCCTTCCCTACCTCAAGCGCCGAGGGGAGGCCCTGGAATGAGCAGGCCGCGGCTGGCCACCGTCTGGCTGGACGGCTGCTCCGGCTGTCACATGTCGTTCCTGGACATGGACGAGCGGCTGCTGGAGCTGGGCCAGCGGGCCGACCTGGTCTACAGCCCCCTGGTCGACACCAAGGACTACCCCGAGGGCGTCGACGTCTGCCTGGTCGAGGGCGCCGTCTCCAGCGACGAGGACCTGGCCAAGATCAGGGCCATCCGCCAGCGCACCCGGATCCTGGTGTCGTTCGGTGACTGCGCCGTCACCTCCAACGTCCCCGGCATGCGCAACCCCATCGGCCCCCAGCCGCTGCTGGAGCGGGCGTATCTGGAGAACGCCACCGACAACCCCCAGCTCCCGTCCCAGGTCGTGCCCCGGCTGCTGGAGCAGTCCCTGCCCGTCCACCGGGTCGTCAAGGTCGACGTCTTCCTGCCCGGCTGCCCCCCCTCGGCCGACCTCATCTGGTTCACCGTCAACGAGCTGCTGGAGGGGCGGATGCCGGACACCGCGCACATCGCCCGCTTCGGCGCCTGACCTGGAGGCCGGCCGTGGCCCGCGAGATCGTCATCGACCCCGTGACCCGCATCGAGGGGCACGCCAAGATCACCATCCAGCTCGACGACGCCGGCCGGGTCGCCGACGCCCACTTCCACGTCACCCAGTTCCGCGGCTTCGAGCGCATCTGCCAGGGGCGGCCGGTGCACGAGCTGCCGTCGATCATGGCCCGCATCTGCGGCATCTGCCCGGTCAGCCACCTGATCGCCTCGGCCAAGGCCTGCGATCAGATCCTGGCCACCGAGCCGCCCCCGACCGCCGTCGACCTGCGCCGGATCATGAACCTGGCCCAGGTCGTCCAGTCGCACGCCCTCAGCTTCTTCCACCTCTCCTCGCCTGACCTGCTCTTCGGGTTCGACGCCGAGGCCGGCGGCCGCCACCTGTTCGGGGTGCTCGGCGCCAATCCCCAGCTGGCCCGCGACGGCGTCGGGCTGCGCCGCTTCGGCCAGCAGGTGATCGAGTCGCTGGGGGGCAAGCGGATCCACCCGGCCTGGGTGGTGCCAGGCGGGGTCGACGCGCCACTGCAGGGCGAGACCCGCGACCAGATCCTGGCCGCCCTGCCCGAGGCCCGCGCCGCCACCGAGCGGGCGCTGGGCTGGTACAAGACGTCGGTGCGGCGGTTCGCCGAGGAGGCGGCCCGCTTCGGCGACTTCCCGTCGGCGTTCATGGGCCTGGTCGGCCCCGACGGCGCCGTCGAGCACTACGACGGCGCCCTCCGGGTGGTCGGCGACGACGGGGCGCTGCTGGCCGAGCGGGCCGACCCGCGGCCCTACTGGGAATACCTGGGCGAGGCGGTCGAGCCCTGGTCGTACCTCAAGTCGGCCTACTGGAAGGACCTCGGCTACCCCGAAGGCGTCTACCGGGTGGGCCCACTGGCCCGGCTCAACGTCGCCGACAAGCTGGGTACCCCGCGGGCGGATGAGGAACTGGAGGAGTTCCGCGCCCGTCTTGGCCGTACCCCCGGCAGTTCGTTCCACTACCACCAGGCTCGGCTGATCGAGATCCTGGGCTGCCTTGAGCGGCTGGAGACCCTGCTCCGCGACCCCGGCATCTGCTCGCCCCGGGTGCGCTCCACGGCCGGCATCAACCGCGAGGAGGGCATCGGCATCGCCGAGGCGCCCCGAGGCACGCTGCTGCACCACTACCGGGTCGACCGTGACGGCATCGTCCAGTGGGCCAATCTGGTCATCGCCACCGGCCACAACAACCTGGCCATGAACCAGAGCGTCGCCCAGGTGGCCCGCCACTACGTCAAGGCTGACCGGCTCACGGAGCCCATGCTCAACCGCGTCGAGGCCGTCATCCGCTGCTACGACCCATGCCTGAGCTGCTCCACCCACGCCATCGGGCAGATGCCCCTGCACCTGCAACTGCTCGCCCCCGACGGCGCCGTGCTCGACGAGCGCAAGCGGTGACCGACGCCGGCGTCCTGGTCGTCGGCTACGGCAACTCCCTGCGCGGCGACGACGGCATCGGCTGGCACGCCGCCAGACTGCTGGCCAGCGACCCGCGTCTTGCCGGCGCCCGGGTCCTGGCCCAGCACCAGCTCGTCCCGGAACTGGCGGTCGAGGTCAGCCGGGCGGCGCTGGTCGTGCTGGTCGACGCGGCCGCTGACGGTGACCCGGGCGCGGTCTTGGTCCGGCGGGTCCAGCCACGCCGGACCGACCCCGCCACCTGGTCCCATCACCTCGACCCCGAGTCCCTGGCCGGGCTGGCCAAGGACCTCTATGGCGCAGTGCCTCCGATCGTGCTGGTGAGCGTGGCCGCCGGGTCGTTCACCGGAGGCGACCGCCTCTCCGGTGCCCTGGAGCGGGCGCTGCCCGAGGTCGTCGAGGCGGTCGCCGACATCGTCAGTGGCCAGTATCGGGCCTGAGACGGGCCTCGGCGCCGGGTCGGGTCAGGGGTTCTGGTTCAGGCCTGCGCCGCGGCCGGGCGGGGAGGTGGGGCGGGGGCGGCGTTT
>DASUPQ010000452.1 GCA_036280995.1 Actinomycetota bacterium
ATGCGCGGCCAGCAGGTGGCGCCGTTCGTGACCTACGGCCCCGACGGCCGGCCGGCCCAGGTGTTCGCCTCCAACGGCCGGTCGTTCGTCAGCTCCCAGACGCACTGGTACCGCCTGGCCGAGGGCCGCATCGTCGGCCACGCCGCCGACCGCGACGACCTCGGCCAGGCCCGCCAGCTCGGTTGGGTTCCGCCCACCCCGGCCTTCCTGCTTCGCTCGACCCTGGCCGGGCGCCGCCTGCGCCGCGCCACCCCCTGACCCCGGCCCACCGGGACGGTTCGGCCAGGTGGTCGGCATGGTCCCTCCCAGGGTCCGATCCAGGGCCCGGGCAGGCTACCGTAGGGTCATGACAGGGTTCCGCAGGCGCCGGCACGTCGAGCTGCAGGCCTTCCGTGGCTACGGCACCCCGACCCGCCTGTGGCTGCGCGGGCGGGTGCTGCGCTCGACCGGGCTGGTCCGGTCCCGGCTCGGCGACTCGGTGGTCGACAACCTGCGCAACATGTTCCACCGGTTCGAGAGCGACGAGGTCCCGGGGGCCCTGGTGGCGGCCAGGGCGGCCCTGGGCGAGGAGGCGCGGGTCCGGGCCGACGAGGAGGGCTACTTCGACGTCGCCCTCGACCTGCCCCGGCCGCTGGACGACCCGCGGGTCTGGGAGCCGGTCGAGCTGAAGCTGCTGGAGCCGGTCGCGCCGGCCGGGGCCACCCACGCCACCGGCCAGGTCCTGATCCCCAGGGACCCCCAGTTCGCGGTGGTCAGCGACCTGGACGACACCGTGCTGCACTCGCACGCCACCAGCCTGTGGCAGATGGCCAAGCTGACCCTGCTCCACAACGCCCACACCCGGCTCCCGTTCGAGGGCGTGGCCGGGTTCTACCAGGCGCTCCAGCGCGGCCGCGACGGCGAGGCCTACAACCCGGTGTTCTACGTGTCCAACAGCCCCTGGAACCTCTACGACCTGCTGGAGGACTTCCTGGGCGTGCACGGCATCCCCCGCGGGCCGCTGCTCCTGCGCGACTGGAGCCTGCGCACCCTCAAGGCGGGGGAGCCCCACAAGCTCGCCGCCATCGAGGGGCTGCTCGACGCCTACCCCGGCCTCCAGGTGGTCCTGATCGGCGACAGCGGCGAGCGCGACCCGGAGATCTACCGCCAGGTGGTCCTGGGCCACCCGGGCCGGGTCCTGGCGGTGTACGTCCGCGACGTCGCCCCCCAGCGCCACGCCGCCGTGCGGTCGATCGCCGCCGAGCTGGCCGGCCACGGGGTCGACCTGATCTTCTCGCCCGACACCGAGGCGGCCCGCCGCCACGCCCTCGATCGCGGCCTGATCGTGGCCGCCGCCCTCCCCGGCGGCGTCTGAGCCGGGCGGGCGGCTCAGCCCAGCTCGGCCACGCCCTCCAGCAGGCGGTCGACGTCCTCCCGGTCGTTGTAGTGGACGAGGCCGGCGCGGACGGCGCTGCCGGCGTCGCGGATGGCCAGGGCGCCGGTCAGCTCCCAGGCGTAGTTGTGGCCGTTCCAGACGTTGACCTGGCGGGCGGCCAGGTGCTCGGCGACCTGGAGGGGGGTCCGGCCGGCGACGGTGAAGTAGGCGGTGGCGGTCCGCCGGGCCGCCTTGCCGTAGGTGGTCACGTGGCCCATGGCCTCCAGCCCCCCGAGCAGCCGCCCGAACAGCTCCAGCTCGTAGGCCTCGGCGGCGGCCATGGAGGCCAGCACCCGCTGGCGGCGGGGGCCGGCGGCGGCCGGGTCGAGGGAGGCCAGGTGGCCGACGGCGGCCACCACCCCGGCGAAGTCGGCGAACGGCGAGGTGCCCTGCTCGAACCGTTCC
This sequence comes from Actinomycetota bacterium, assembly GCA_036280995.1. Classification (NCBI taxonomy): domain Bacteria; kingdom Bacillati; phylum Actinomycetota; species Actinomycetota bacterium. The sequence goes on from DASUPQ010000452.1 coordinate 1,820, forward strand.
GGCACCTGGTCGGAGGACGAGGCCAGCTTGTCGGGGCGGAGCGTCTCCAGCAGGGCCGGGTCGGCGACCACGGCCCCGACGTGCGGCCCCGACCACTTGTAGGCGCTGGTGGCGTAGAAGTCGGCCCCGAGGGCGGCCGCGTCCACCGGGCCGTGGGCGGCCGCGTGGACCCCGTCGACGTAGGTGCGGGCCCCGGCGGCGTGGGCCCTGGCGCAGATCGCGGCCACGTCGGGCCGGGTGCCGAGCACGTTGCTGGCCGCGCTGACCGCGACCAGCCGGGTCCGCTCGGTGACGAGCCCGTCGTACTGGCCGGCCGGGAGCTCGCCGGTGGCCAGGTCGACCTCGGCCCAGCGGACCACCGCCCCCACCCGGGCCGCGGCCTGCACCCAGGGCCGGACGTTGGCGTCGTGGTCGAGCCGGGACACGACCACCTCGTCGCCGGGCGCCCAGCCGGCGGCCAGCGCGGTCGCCAGCCGGTAGGTGAGGGTGGTCATGTTCGGCCCGAGGACGACCCCGTCCGGCTCGCCGCCGACCAGGTCGGCGACGGCCCGGCGGCACTCGGCGACGATCCCGTCCGAGCGCCCGCTGGCCGGGAAGGCCCCGCCCACGTTCCCGATCCCGGCCCGGTAGGCCCCGGCGATCGCCTCGATCACCACCCCCGGCACCTGGGTCCCGGCGGCCCCGTCCAGGTAGGCGTACCCGTCGGCCAGGGCCGGGTACAGCGCCCGGACCCGGCCGACGTCAAAGGTCACGGCCTCACCACGCGTACGCCTCGGGGGCGGGGCCGCCGGGGCCCGGCCAGATCTGGTCGAGACGCTCCAGCGCCTTGTCGTCCAGCTCGACCTCGAGGACGCGCAGCGACTGCTCGAGCTGCTCCATGGTCCGGGGGCCGATGATCGGCCCGGTCACGCCCGGCTGGCGCAGCAGCCAGGCCAGGGCCACGTCGGCGGGCCGCTCGCCCAGCTCGTCGCAGAACGCCTCGTACTCCTCGACCTGCGGGCGGTACTGCTCCAGCCGCCTGCGCTGCTGCTCGCCGACGGCGCGGCCCTCGGAGGCCTTGCGCAGCGCCCCGCCGAGCAGCCCGCCGAACAGCGGGCTCCAGGGGATCACCCCGACCCCGTAGTCGCGGCAGGCCGGCAGCACCTCCAGCTCGATCGAGCGCTGGGCCAGGTTGTAGAGCGACTGCTCGCTGACGAGCCCGAGCGAGCTCCGCCGCCGGGCGGCCTCGTTGGCCTTGACGATGTGCCAGCCGGCGAAGTTGGAGGAGCCCACGTACAGCACCTTGCCCTGCTGGACGAGCAGGTCCATGGCCTGCCAGATCTCGTCCCAGGGCGTGTCCCGGTCGACGTGGTGCATCTGGTACAGGTCGATGTGATCGGTCTGCATGCGGCGCAGCGAGCCCTCGCAGGCCCGGCGGATGTTCAGCGCCGACAGCTTGTTCTCATTGGGCCAGTCGCCCATGGACCCGAAGACCTTGGTCGCCAGCACCACCTTGTCCCGCCGCCCGCCGCCCTTGGCGAACCAGCGGCCCAGGATCTGCTCGGTGACGCCCTCGCCCATCTTCCAGCCGTAGACGTTGGCCGTGTCGAAGAAGTTGATGCCCTCGTCCAGGGCCCGGTCCATGATCGCGCCCGAGTCCTCCTCCGAGGTCTCCGGGCCGAAGTTCATCGTCCCCAGGCACAGCCGGCTGACCAGCAGCCCGGTCCTTCCAAGATGGGTGAGCTCCATCCAACACCTCCGGCGGCGCGGCGGCCTTCCCGGCGGCCGCATATGCTTGATCCATGTTCGATACCCTCTCCGACCGCCTGCAAGACACCTTCACCCGCCTGCGTGGCCACGGGCGGCTGTCCGAGGCCCAGGTGGACGCGGCCCTGCGCGAGGTCCGGCTGGCCCTGCTGGAGGCGGACGTCAACTTCAAGGTGGTGAAGGACTTCATCGCCCGGGTGCGCGAGCGGGCGGTGGGGGAGGAGGTCACCCGCAGCCTCACCCCGGCCCAGCAGGTGGTCAAGATCGTCCACGAGGAGCTGGTCGTCACCCTGGGCGAGCGCAACGTGCCGCTCCAGTGGTCGCCGCGGCCGCCGACGGTGCTGCTGATGGCCGGCCTGCAGGGCTCGGGCAAGACCACCACCGCGGCCAAGCTGGCCCGCTGGCTGTCCGGCAAGGGCCGCAAGCCCCTGCTGGTCGCCTGCGACCTGCAGCGCCCGGCGGCCGTGAAGCAGCTCCAGGTGCTGGGGGAGCAGGTCAAGGTGCCGGTGTTCGCACCCCACCCGGGCGGGCCGGACGCCGACCCGGTGCCGGTCGCTCTCGGCGCCCGCGACGAGGCCGAGCGGACCGGCCGCGACGTGGTGATCGTCGACACCGCCGGCCGGCTGGCCATCGACGCCGAGATGATGGCCCAGGCGGCCGCCATCCGCGAGGCCGTCCAGCCGACCGAGGTGCTGCTGGTGGTCGACGCCATGACCGGCCAGGACGCGGTGGCCACGGCCCAGGCCTTCCAGGAGGGCGTGGACGTCACCGGGTTCGTCCTGACCAAGCTCGACGGCGACGCCCGGGGCGGCGCCGCCCTGTCGATCCGGTCGGTGACCGGGCGGCCGATCAAGTTCGCCGCCACCGGCGAGAAGCTGGCCGACTTCGACGCCTTCCACCCCGACCGCCTGGCCGGGCGGATCCTGGGCATGGGCGACGTGCTCACCCTGATCGAGCGGGCCGAGGAGCAGATCGACCGCGAGCAGGCCGTGCAGATGGAGCGCAAGCTCCGCGAGGCCACCTTCACCCTCGAGGACTTCCTCGACCAGCTCCAGCAGGTCAAGAAGATGGGTCCCCTCAGCCAGGTCCTTGGCATGCTCCCGGGCATGAGCCAGCAGCTCAAGGGGGTCGAGGTCGACGACCGCGACGTGGCCAGGGTGGAGGCGATCATCCGCTCCATGACCCCGGGCGAGCGCAACAACCCCAAGATCCTCAACGGCTCGCGCCGGGCCCGCATCGCCCGCGGCTCGGGCACCACCACCCAGCAGGTCAACGCCCTCCTCAAGCAGTTCGAGGAGGCCCGCCGGATGATGAAGCAGCTGTCGGGCATGACCCCGAAGAAGCTGCGCCGGATGGGCCTGCGCTAGACTGCCTCGGTCCCGGAGCCAGACAGGCACACGACGGGGAACGGCAGACCTCCCGGGACGGGCGGGCCGCCCCGAGACAGGAGCACTCCCACACCATGGCCGTGAAGATCCGCCTGATGCGCATGGGCGCCAAGAAGGCCCCGTTCTACCGGGTCGTCGTCGCCGACTCGCGCAGCCCCCGCGACGGGCGCTTCCTCGAGAACCTCGGCGTCTACCACCCCAACAACGAGCCGTCCAAGGTCGAGATCGACACCGAGAAGGCGTCGGCCTGGCTGGCCAAGGGCGCCCAGCCGACCGAGGCCGTGGCCAAGCTGCTGGCCATCGCCGGAGTCGAGGGCATGGCCGAGCGCCAGCAGGCCGCCAAGGAGCTGCGGGCCACCGTGGCCAAGGCCAAGGCCGAGCCCAAGAAGGCCAAGGCCAAGGGCAAGAAGTAGCCGGCCATGCGTGACGTCGTCGTCTACCTGGCCAGGGCGCTGGTCGACGACCCGGACCGGGTCACCGTCGAGGAGCTGCCCGGCGCCCGCGGCGTCACCTACGAGGTCCGGACCGCCCCCGACGACGTCGGCAAGCTGATCGGGCGGGGCGGCCGCACCGTCAAGGCCCTGCGCCGGGTCGTCAAGGCGGCCGCCCCCAAGGGCCACCGGGTCGAGGTCGAGGTCCTCGCCGAGGGCGAGTGAGCGTGTCCGCTCCAGAGCGCCTGGTCGTCGGGCGCGTGCTCCGGCCCCACGGGGTGCGGGGGGAGCTGTCGGTCGAGGTGCTGTCGGACGCTCCCGACCGGTTCGCCCCCGGGGCCGAGCTGGGCGTTGGCGACCCCGACGGCCCGGGGCCGCTGGCGCCGGTCGTGGTCCGGGCGGCCCGCCTCCACCTGGGCCGGCTGCTGCTCAGCCTCGAGGGGATCGAGGACCGCGACGCCGCCGACCGCTTCCGCGGTGCCTGGCTGTCGATCCCGGTCGCCGACGCCCGCCCGCTCGACCCCGGCGAGTTCTGGCCCCACCAGCTGGTCGGCCTGGCCGTGGTCGACCGCCAGGGCCGCGAGCGGGGGCGGGTCGCCGACGTCGTCCCCGGCGCCGCCCACGACCTGCTCTCGGTCGAGCTGCCGGGCGGCGGCAGCGCCCTGGTCCCGGCCGTGGCCGCCCTGGTCACCGTCGAGCTGGACGAGGGCCGGGTCCTGGTCGACGCCGTCCCCGGGCTCCTCGGCGATCCGCCGGAGGGGTCCGGGGAACCCCGAGGGGGTGCCCCGGTGAATCGGGAGTAACGCCCGTGCTGATCGACATCGTCACCATCTTCCCCGGGTTCTTCGCCTCCCCGCTGGCCACCGGCCTGCTCGGCAAGGCGGGGGAGCGGGGGCTGGTCGAGGTCCGCCTGCACGACCTGCGCGACTGGGCCACCGACCGCCACCGCAGCGTCGACGACGCCCCGTTCGGCGGCGGCGCCGGCATGGTCATGCTGCCCGGGCCCTGGTTCGACGCCCTCGACGCCCTGGAGGCCGAGGGACCGGCCCGGGTCGTGCTGCTCGCCCCCGACGGCCGCCGCTTCGACCACGGCGTCGCCCAGCGGCTGGCCGCCGAGCCCCGGCTGATCCTCTGCTGCGGCCGCTACGAGGGCATCGACGAGCGCGTCCGCACCCGCGTCCACGAGGTGCTGTCCATCGGCGACTTCGTGCTCGCCGGCGGCGAGACGGCCGCCCTGGTCGTCCTGGACGCCGTGGCCCGCCTCGTCCCCGGGGTGATGGGCAACGCCGCCTCGGCCGCCGACGAGTCGTTCGCGGCCGGCCTGCTGGAGTACCCGCAGTACACCCGCCCGGCCGTCTACCGGGGCCTGGAGGTCCCGGCCGTGCTCCGTTCCGGCGACCACGGGGCGGTTGAGCGCTGGCGCCGCGCCCAGGCCCTCGACCGGACCCGCCGGCTCCGCCCCGACCTGCTGGAACAGACCGGGGACGACCCCGAGGGACCGCAGCCCGCCGGCTGAATCTGTTACTCTCGGGTCAACGCGGGCCGCGCGACGCTGCCCTTTCGCGTTCTCAGCTTTCAAGGAGTCTCATCCATCATGCAGATCACCGACGTGGTCGAGCGCGCGCAGCTGCGCGACGATCTGCCCGACTTCCGCCCCGGCGACACCGTCAAGGTGCACGTCCGCGTGGTCGAGGGGAGCCGGGAGCGGATCCAGGTCTTCCAGGGCTTCGTCCTGCGCCGCCAGGGCGGCGGCCTGCGGGAGACGTTCACCGTCCGCAAGGTCTCCTTCGGCGTCGGCGTCGAGCGGACCTTCCCGGTGCACTCGCCCAGCATCGCCAAGGTCGAGCTGGTCACCCGGGGCGACGTCCGCCGGGCCAAGCTCTACTACCTGCGCGAGCGGACCGGCCGGGCGGCGAAGATCAAGGAGAAGCGCAGCCCCGCCCGGACGTGATCCGGGGAGGCCGGCTCCCTTGAGCAGAACCAGCGACGAGCGCGGGAAGCTCGGCGGCCGGGTCGACCCCCCGGCCCCGCCCGACGCGCGCGCCCCCGAGCCCGAGACGCCGCCGTACCACAAGGAGGACGAGCGGCAGCCGGGGTTCCTGGCCGTCGTCCGCGAGACGGTGGTGCTGGTCGCCCTGGCCGTCCTGCTGGCCGTGGTCTTCAAGACCTTCCTGGTCGCGGCCTTCTACATCCCGTCGGGGTCGATGGAGTCGACCCTCAACGTCTCCGACCGGGTGCTGGTCGAGAAGGTCTCCTACCGCTTCGGCGACGTTCAGCACGGTGACGTGGTCGTGTTCGTCCGCGAGGAGGCGGGCGTCGAGGCCACCGGCCCGAGCAACCCGATCGCCGGCTTCTTCTCCAGCCTCGGCCAGGCCGTCGGCGTGGTCCCACCCTCGGACCGCGACTTCATCAAGCGGGTCGTCGGCCTGCCCGGCGACACCATCTCCTGCCGCAGTGGCCAGCTGGTCCGCAACGATCAACCCGTCACCGAGCCCTATCTCGACCAGGGCACCCAGACCGACAACTGCGACAAGGAGATCACGGTCGGCCCTGGCCAGCTGTTCGTGCTGGGCGACAACCGCGGCAACTCCCAGGACTCCCGGCTCTTCGGCCCGATCGAGCGCGACGCCGTGGTCGGGCGGGCGTTCGTGCGCATCTGGCCCCTCAACCACATCGGCTGGCTCAGGCGCGACCGCTGACGCCACCCGCCGTTACACTCCTGCCGATGTTCGCCACCGCCACCGCCCTGTTCGAGGACCGGCTGCGCGACGTCGGCTTCGGCCGGGTCGCAGGGGTCGACGAGGCCGGCCGCGGCGCTCTCGCCGGGCCGCTGGTCGCCGCCGCCGTCATCCTGCCGCGGAACTGCCCCATCGAGGGGCTGGCCGACTCCAAGCTGCTCACCCCCGAGCGCCGCCGGGTCCTGGCCGCCCAGATCCACCAGCACGCGCTGGCCGTGGCCGTGGTCCGCATCGGGCCCGACACGATCGACCGGGTCGGGCTCCAGCGGGCCAACATCGCCCTGCTGGCCAGGGCGCTGCGGGAGCTGGAGGGCGGCTACGACTACGCCCTGGCCGACGGCTTCCCCCTGCCCCGCATGCCGGCCCCGGTCCTCGGCGTCAAGAAGGGCGACCAGGTGGCCACCTGCGTGGCCGCGGCCAGCATCATCGCCAAGGTGAGCAGGGACAAGATCATGACCACGGCGGCCCGCCGCTACCGGGGCTACGGCTTCCAGCGGCACAAGGGCTACGGCACCGACGAGCACTGGGCCGCCCTGCGCCGGCTCGGCCCCTCGGCCTACCATCGCTACTCCTTCACCGGCGTGGCCGCGCCGTGGGCGGACAACCAGGAACATCAGGAAGAGGGGGAGTGTCGATGAGCGCCGAGGATCTCGAGCGCTACGAGGCCGACATGGAGCTGCAGCTCTACCAGGAGTATCGGGACGTGCTGGGGATGTTCCAGTACGTCATCGAGACCGAGCGCCGCTTCTATCTGGCCAACAAGTTCGACCTCCAGATGCGCAACGAGGACGGCGACACCTACTTCGACATCACCCTGCACGACGCCTGGGTGTGGGACATGTACCGCCCGGCCCGCTTCGTCACCAGGGTCCGGGTGGTCACCTTCAAGGACGTCAACATCGAGGAGCTCATCCGCAAGGAAGAGCTGTGACGGGGGTCCGGGGCTCAAGAAGCGAAGCGTAGCTCCCGGCTGAACGAGGCGATCCGGCGGAACGGGGCATCCATGGGGTTCAACGCGACCCGGCGGTACCGGGACAAGAAGACGGTCGACATCGCGCTGCTGGTCGCCGCCATCCTGATCGTCCTGGCCCTGCTGGGCTGGGTGTTCGCCGCGGGCGGGAGCTAGGCGTCCGGCACGTGGTAGCGTGCCGGCTCATGGTACGAACCTCTCGGGCCGCCCGCGCCCGGGCTCGGCGGATGCGCAGGCGGCTCCTGGTGGGGTGCAGCCTGCTCCTGGTGTTCCTGGTCGTGGCGACCACGGCCGGGTACGGCTACGTGCACTACCGCTTCGGCCAGATCCCCTCGGTGGACGTCCCGGGGCTGCACGAGTCGACCAGCGGCCGCCCCTACAACATGCTCGTGGTCGGCTCCGACTCCCGCGAGAGCCTCGACGACGCCGACGGCGGCCGCTACGGCGACGTCGGCGGCCAGCGCAACGACACCACCCTGGTGGTGAGGGTCGAACCGGCCCGCAGGCGCGTCTCCATGCTGTCCATCCCCCGCGACCTGGTCGTCCCGATCGCCGGCACCGGCGACGAGAACCGCATCAACGCCGCCTTCCAGGGCGGTCCGGGCCAGCTGGTGAAGACGATCGAGCAGAACTTCGGCATCCCCGTCCACCACTACGTGCTGATCGACTTCGACGGCTTCCGGGCCATCGTGGACGCGCTCGGCGGCATCAACGTCCGCTTCCCCTACCCCTCCCGGGACCTCAAGTCCGGCCTGGACATCCGCGAGGCCGGCTGCCGCCACCTCAACGGCGGCCGTGCCCTCGCCCTCGCCCGCAGCCGCTACTTCGCCTACCAGCTGGACGGCGTGTGGCACAGCGACCCGTGGGCCGACCTGGGCCGCATCCGCCGCCAGCAGGCGTTCCTCCAGGCGCTGGTGAAGGCGGCCCTCGACAAGGGCCTGACCAACCCGGTCCGGGCCAACGCCTTCGTCGGCTCCCTGGTCCACGAGGTCACCAAGGACAGCGGCCTGCGGGTCAGCGACGTCATCCGCACCGGCGCCGCCTTCCGCTCCTTCAGCCCCTCCAAGCTGGCCACCTACACCGTGCCGGTCACCGTCCCCAGCGACCATCCCCTCGGCGACGTCCTGCTCCTCAAGCAGCCCGACACCGACACCGTGGTCGGCCGCTTCCTCGGCCGCGCCACCCCGGCCCCCGGCGCCACCCCCGGCGCTGCCGCCCCCGCCAGCACCCAGGTCACCGTCCTCAACGCCCTCGGCACCACCGGCCTGGCCGCCACCACCGCCACCAAGCTCCGCACCTCCGGCTACCAGATCGCCACCGTCGGCAACGCCCCCTCCGCCGACCTCGCCCGATCCCAGATCAGCTACGCCCCCGGCCGCCTCGCCGACGCCAAGACCCTCGCCGGCACCCTCCTCGGCGGCGCCCGCCTCATCGAGGACCCCACCCTCGCCCCTTCCCACCTCACCCTCATCCTCGGCCCCGGCTTCACCGGCATCCGCCCCCTGACCGAGGGTGGGCCGGCCACAACCACCGGTTCGGACACAAAGGCCAAGAAGAAGAAGGCGGAGAAGGCCGTTCCGGACCTGCGGCCCTACGACCCACGGCCCTGCTGAGACCGTCACGGCGGGGTCGGGGGCCTGGCGGCTGGAGTTCCGGGGGAACTAGGCGGACCCTCGGCCCCGATGTCGCAGCCCGCGCAGCTTCAGCACCGGCCTGCTGAGCCTGAGCCGCTGCTGCACCGACAGCCTGGCCCCACCAGCCCCGGGTTCCCGACTCACACCCGCCCCCGGACCCACGCCCGCCCCCGGACCGGTTTCGCCGACCCAGTCGCCGAGGGCGGCCGCCAGCAGGCCGCTGAGCCGGGGGACGTCCTGGACCAGCATCCGGAACGTCCCGACGCAGCTGTCGCCCTGCCAGACGCTCAGCACCACCAGGTCCCGCTCCGGATGCCAGGTGACGCGCAATCCGGCCCCGCGTTCGTCGAGGAACACATCCCGGCGGGACGACAACGCTCCCATGTTCTCCACGGGCCTAGCGTGGGCGCTCCCGGCCCCGGTTTCAAGACCTCCGCCGCAGCGCCCGGCCAGCCACTCGGTCGCGGCCTCCAGCACCGGGCCGGCCGAGGTGGCGTACCGGGTCCAGTCGGTCGTCACCGGCTCGTCGGGCCGGGGGCGCGACCCGTGCCGTCGACCCCGATCCCCTCGGT
>DASUPQ010000453.1 GCA_036280995.1 Actinomycetota bacterium
CGCTCACCTCCTGGTCCTGGTTCCGAGTCCCCGGGTCAGCTTGCGCCGGCGCTCGGCCCGGCGGCGGTCCTTCTCGATCTGGCGGACCACGGTGCGGCCGGGGATGCCGGTGACCCCGCCGCCGCCGTGGGTGGCCGACCCGGCCTGGTAGAGGCCGCGGATGGGGCTGCGGTAGTCGGCGTAGCCGGCGGCCGGGCGGGTGTGGAACAGCTGGCTGGCCGACAGCTCGCCGTGGAAGATGTTCCCGCCGACCAGCCCGTACTCGTGCTCCATCTGGTAGGGGCCGATCACCTGGCGGAACAGGACCGAGTCGGTGAACCCGGGGGCGACCGCCTCCATGCGGGCCACCACCCGGTCGGCGTGCGCCTCCAGCTCCTCGTCCATCGGCTTGCCGGCCCAGGTGTGGGGCACCCATTGGGTGAACATCGAGACGATGTGGTGGCCCTCGGGGGCCAGGGTCTTGTCGAACACCGAGGGGATGCAGACGTCGGCGAACGGCAGCGCCGAGGGCCGGCCGGCGGCCGCGTCCTGGAAGGCGCCTTCCATGTCGTCGAGCGACTCGGCGAGGACGATGGTGCCGCCGTGGATCTCCGGGTCGAACTCGGGCCGGCAGGTGAAGCGGGGCAGCCGCTCTGTGGCCAGGTTGACCTTGACGGTGCCGCTGCGGGTCTTCCAGCGCTCGATGTCGGTCACGAAGTCATCGGGCAGCTCGGACCGGTCGACCTGCTCCAGGAAGGTGATCCTGGGGTGGGTGGCGGCCACCACCACCTCGGCGGTCAGCTCCTGGCCGCCTTCCAGGACGACCCCGGTGGCCCGGCCGTCCCGGACGGTGATCCGCCGGACCGGGGCCGAGGTGCGGATCTCGGCCCCGAAGGAGCGGGCGGCGGCGGCCATGGCGTTGCTGACCCCGCCCATGCCGCCCTCGGCAAAGCCCCAGCTGCCCAGGTGGCCGTCGCCGACGTCGCCGATGTGGTGGTGGGCCATCACGTACGCGGTCCCGGGGGCGCGGGGGCCGGCCCAGGTGCCGATGACGCCGCTGACGGCGTGGACGGCCTGGAGCTCGGGCGACTCGAAGAACTCCTCCAGCAGGTCGGCGATGCTCAGGGTGAACAGCCGGGTGACGTCGGCCGCCTTGCGGGTGTCGAGGCCGCGCAGCCGCCACACCAGCTGGGCCTGGGAGGCCAGGTCGGCGGGGCGCCGGGAGCCGACCTTGGGCGGGATGGCCGACAGCAGCGGCCCGAGCACGTCGGCCAGGCCGGCCATCCAGGCGTCCCAGCGCTCCTCGGCGTCGGCGTCGCGGCCCGAGAACTTGGCGATCTCCTGGCGGCGCTTCACCGGGTCGTTGGAGAGCTGGAGGGAGGTGCCGCGGGCGTGGGGGGCGAAGTAGGGGCCCTGGGGGTAGACCTTGTAGCCGTGGCGGTGGAGGTCGAGGTCGCGCACGATCCCCTGGGGCATGAGGCTGATCACGTACGACAGCGAGGTCACCTTGTAGTCGGGCCCGAAGGGCCGCTCGGTGACGGCGGCGCCCCCGACCACCTCGCGGGCCTCGCAGACCAGCGTCCGGTGCCCCGCCCGGGCCAGGTAGGCGGCCGCGACCAGCCCGTTGTGCCCGCCGCCGACCACGATCGCGTCGTACCGCCCCTGCTCCATGCGCCTACCTCCCGGCCCGAGACCCACCTTCCTTTTTAACTGATTCGTCAGTCAGGAAGCAAGCAGCGTGATGCTCGGCCACCCCGCGCAGGATGGGCACCGCCTCGGCCAGGCAGCGGTCGGCCACGCCCGCCTCGGCGGCCGCGCCGGAGGCCAGGGCCGGGCAGCGGGGGTGGAAGCGGCAGCCGTCCGGGACCCGGGTCGGGTCGGGCGGCTCGCCGGCGAGGATCTGGGTCTCCTGGCGGCGGGCCTCGGGCACCACCGACAGCAGGGCCCGGGTGTAGGGATGGCGGGGGTCGGCCAGCACGGCCTCGGTCGGGCCCTGCTCGACGATGCGGCCCAGGTACATGACGGCCAGCCGGTCGGCGATGTTCCAGGCCAGGCCGAGGTCGTGGGTGACGACCAGGATGGACAGGCCGAGGTCGCGGACCAAGCCGAGCAGCAGGGCCAGGATCTCGCCCCGGACCGAGGCGTCGAGGCTGGACACGGGCTCGTCGGCGACCAGCATGCTCGGCTCCAGGGCCAGCGCCCCGGCGATCACCACCCGCTGGCGCTGGCCGCCGGACAGCTCGTGGGGGTAGGCCAGGAAGAACCGCCGCGGCGGGCGCAGGCCGCTGCGGGCCAGGGCCTCCTCGACCAGCGCCTCCTCGTCGCCCTTGACGCCGTGGATGCGCAGCCCCTCGGCCACCGACTCGTACACCGACTGGCGCGGGTTCAGGGCCCCGGTCGGGTCCTGCAGGACCAGCTGGACCTCGCGGCGGTAGGGCTTGAGGGCGGCCGTGCCGCGGCCGATCGGGCTGCCCCGGTACAGGACCTGGCCGCTGGTCGGCTCCACCAGGCCGAGGATGGCCCGGGCCAGGGTCGTCTTGCCGCAGCCGGACTCGCCGGCCAGGGCGACGATCTCGCCCGGCTGCACCTGGAGGTCGACCCCGTCCACGGCCCGGGCCGGCGGGCCCTTGCCGCGCCTGGCGCCGAAGTGGACCTGGAGGTCGCGCACCTCCAGGATCGGCCCCTGGGCGGTCGGCGAGGCCGGCGCCGCCGGCTGGGTCGCGGTCACGGCCCGACCCCGTCGGCCCGGGCCACATGATCGACCGGGCCACCCTCCGCCGGCGATGAACCGTACCCGCCACCGGCTGGGCCGTTGTGGCGGACCAGCTCGGGGTGGCCGTCGCGGACGTGGACGCAGGCCGCCCGGCGGCCCTCCCCCGCCGGCCACAGCTTCACGTCGATGGTCGGGCACTCGGCGATCGAGACCGGGCAGCGGGGGTGGAACTCGCAGCCGCTGGGCAGGTCCCGCGGGTCGGGCGGGTCGCCGCCCAGGCCGCGGGGGTTGCGGCGCGAGGCGCGGTCGCCGATGGTCGGGAACGCCTCGGCCAGGGCCCTGGTGTAGGGGTGGGCGGGGGCGTCGAACACCTTGGCCGCCGGTCCCTCCTCGACGATCCGGCCGGCGTACATGACGGCGATCCGCTCGCAGGTCGCGGCCAGCACCGACAGGTCGTGGGTGATCAGCAGCAGGGCCAGGTCGAGCTCGCGCCGCAGCTCCTCGAGCAGGGCCAGCACCTGGGCCTGGACCATCACGTCCAGGGCGGTGGTCGGCTCGTCGGCGATCAGCAGCCGGGGCGAGCAGGCCAGGGCCATGGCGATCATCATCCGCTGGCGCTGGCCGCCCGACAGCTCGTGCGGGTAGCTGGCCGCCCGGCGGGCGGGCAGGCCGACCTGCTCCAGCAGCTCGCCGACCTTGGACGCGGCCTGCCTGTCGCTCACCTTGTCGTGGAGGTTGATGGCCTCGGCGATCTGGTCCCCGACCCGGCGGACGGGGTTGAGGGCGTGCATGGCCCCCTGGAACACGATGGCCGCCTCGGTCCAGCGGACCGCCCGCAGCCGGCCCGGCTTCATGGTGAGGACGTCCTCGCCCTCCAGCAGCACGCTGCCGGTGGTCCTGGTCCCCGGGGGCAGCAGGCGCAGCACGGCCGCGGCCATGGTCGACTTGCCGCAGCCGGACTCGCCGGCCAGCCCGAGGGTGTCCCCCGGCTCCAGGGTCAGGTCGACCCCGCGCACCGCCGGCACCGCGCCTGACCTGGCCGGGTAGCTGACCGTCAGGTCGTTGACCTCCAGCACGGCCATCGTCACCGCCCCCGCAGCCGTGGGTTGAGGACGGACTCCAGCGCCTGGCCGATCATGGTGAAGGCCAGCACCACCAGCAGGATGCACACCCCCGGCGGGACCAGGTACCACCAGGCCCCGATCGAGGCCGCCCCCTGGGTGAAGGCCGCGTCCAGCATCGAGCCCCAGGAGACCCGCAGCGGGTCGCCCAGCCCCAGGAAGGCCAGGGTGGTCTCGGACAGGATGGCCACGGCCACGATCAGGACGGTGTTGGCGAAGATCAGCGGGACCGTGTTGGGCAGGATGTGGCGGGTGATCAGGTGCCAGTCGCCGGCCCCCAGGGCCCGGGCCCGCTCGATGTAGGGCCGCGAGGTCACGGCCAGGGCCTGGGCGCGGACGATCCTGGCCGTGCCCGGCCAGGAGGTGATCCCGATGACGAAGGCGATGTTGGCCAGCGACGGCCCCAGCACCGTGGCCAGGACGATGGCCAGGGGCAGGAACGGGATGACCAGGAACCAGTCGGTGACCCGCATCAGCAGCGAGTCGGTCCA
>DASUPQ010000454.1 GCA_036280995.1 Actinomycetota bacterium
GGTTGATGATGGCCGCGGCCAGCAGGATGATCTGCATGAAGTCCTGGTACTGGCGCACGAACGCCTGGAGGGCCGACTCCTTCTTGGCCCCGGTGAGCCGGTTCGGGCCATGCGAGGCGAGCCGGCTGGCCGCCTCGGCCCCGCTCAGGCCCCGCTCCGGCGCGACCCCGAGCTCAGCGGCCACCGCCGACGCCTCGGACCCATGCCAACCAGGGCGGACGTCTTTGCTGGCTCGTAGCTCCTGGCTCGCAGTCACGGTCAGTCCTCCGGTTCCGGCATCGGGACGCACGGGTTGATGGTGGCCTTGCTCCCGATGGCCTGCCTCATCTGTTCCTGGTGAGTTCCCGCCCCGAAGTTCATCCGGAGGAGATGGTGACGGCGTGGCCGCCGTGGCCGACGCTGGTGTCCATGGGGGTGTTGCTCATGGGTGAGGTCCGGTATGCCGTGCGGGTACGGGGTCACCGCGGCGACGCGGTGCAGGTGGCGCTGCGGGAGGGGCTGGAGGTGGCCACCGACCCGGTGCGGACGGTGCTGCGGGGCCGCCTGCCCGACCAGGCGGCGCTGCTCGGCATTCTGGCCACGGCCCGGCTGCTGGGCCTGGAGCTGCTCGAGGTCAGGCGGCTGCCTCAAGGGGGCAGCCGATGACTGGGGTCGGCGTCCTCCTCCGGCTGCCCGGTTCCCGGTAGACGGCGGAGCTCGACGACCTCGAGGCCGAGGGACTGCAGCCTGGTCAGCAGCTCATGGAGGGCGTCCTGATCGGGGATCGGCCCGTACAGGATCGTCTCGACGGGTTCGGTCGTGGCGGTCAGCCCGTCGAATGCCAGCAGCACCGACTCGCCGACGCGGCCCTTGATCCGGATCTCGTAGTTGGCTGCCACGCGCGTCCCCTCTGCTCGCCGACGGGTCCACGATCCCGTCGCGGCCAGATGGGGTCATCACCCGGACCGGATGATCTTCGCCACCGCCCTGGGACGGCGGCCCGGCGGTCACAGGAGCCGGAGCTCGCGCGCGCTGCGCACCGCGGGCCGGCGCCCGTTGACGCCGAGCTTCCGGAAGACGCTGTACACGTGGCTCTTCACGGTGTTGGGGGAGAGGTACAGGTCCGCGGCGATCTCTTCGTAGGTCATCGAGCTGGGCAGGTAGCGCAGCACGACCCGCTCCTGCCTGGTCAGCTGCCCGACCAGCGCCGGGGGCGAGCCTTCGGCGTGGATCGACTCGACCGAGGCCTGCAGCAGCTCGTCGAGGTAGTGCCCGGAGGTGGCGAGGCGGTGGCGGTAGCGGGCCAGCAGCAACCGGCCCGGCGCCCCGGCGTCGAGCAGGGTCCGCCGGAACCCCTCGGCCTCCGCCAGCGAGAGCGCCCGCTGCAGGGAGGCCGCCGCCCGGTCCTGGTCGCCGAGCGCGTCGCCGGCGAACGCGTCCAGCAGCCACGCCTCGACCGGTGCCGCCAGGCCGCCGGGCGCCGTGCCGTCCAGGCAGGGCGCAAGGGTCGCGCCGGCGGCGGCCGGATCGCCCTCGGCCAGCTGCAGGCGGGCCAGCACGACGGCCTCGGCGGCCCCCAGCGGCCCGCCCTGGTCGCGGCCGTCGAGCAGGGCGGGCACCGACCCGGGTTGCCCGGCCGCGCCGTGGAGCTCCGCCTCCGTCAGGGCCAGCCAGCCCCGCAGATGGGCCGGCGGCGTCCAGCCCGTCGCGTCCCCGCGGGCCGCCGCCATCGTGGCCAGCGAGCCGGCCAGGTCGCCCCGGACCTGCTGCAGCCGCGCCTGGAGGATCGCGATCCCGAGCGCCACCGGCCGCTCGGGGTGGGGCCGGGAGGCGGCGGCCGCCCGCTCCAGGTCGTGGCCCGCCTCGATCAGGTCGTCCCGGTGGAAGTGCGCCCACGCCAGGGCCAGGTGGCCACCGGCAGCCTGCGCCGACGACGACCAGCCACGCTGGGTGGCCAGCTCGACCGCCTCGCCGGCGAGCCGGACCGCCTGCCCGAGGCTCCCGCGCATGGCGTGGAGCACGGCAAGCTGGCTCATGCAGCCGAGCTGCAGGGCGCCGAGCCCGGCCCGGAGGGCGGCGTGCTGGCCCTGGCGCAGGTGGATCTCGGCCGCGTCCAGCCTGCCGGACCACAGCTCCGCCGAGCCCAGGTTGGACAGCAGGAGTGCCCGCGTGTCGTCGTCCGCCCCACCCGCCCCGGCAGGCGACGCCAGCGCCTCGTGGCCGGCGGCCAGCGCCTCGTCGAGGTCGCCCGTCTGCCACGCCAGCGCGGTCCTGCAGGTCGCCAGCAGCCACGCGAACCGGCCTCGTCGACCCTCCGGCAGCGGCTCCTCCTGGGCCTTCAGCTGGGCGAGCCGGAGGTGCGCGGCGGCCGTCTCAGGGTCGCCGCGGACGATCCCGTCGGCGGAGACCAGCAGCGCGAGCTCCGGATCGGCCTGGGCCACGTCGGCCGGAAACCGCCCCAGCAGCTCGTCGAGGGCCCCGGCGGCACCGTGCAGGACGAGGTGCAGCCCGTGCTCGGCGATGAGGTCGGCGGCGTAGCGCCACTCCCCGGCCAGCAGCGCCTGCCGGATGGCGTCGGCCGCCAGCCCGTTGGCGGCGTACCAGCGGGCGGCGCGCCGGTGCAGCCCGGCCACCTGGTCCGGCGCCTGCCGCCGCAGCTCGCACCGCAGCAGCCCGGCGAACAGCTGGTGGTAGCGGTAGGTGCCGCGCCGCGGCCCCAGCGCGGCTACGAAGGCGTTCGCCCGCTCCAGGCGGGCCAGGGTCCACTCGCCGTCGTGGCCGCCGGTGAGGGCGTCGGCCAGGTCGCCGTTCAGCTCCTCCACGATGCAGGTCTGGAGCAGGAAGCTGCGCAGCTCCTCCGGCTGCCGGTCGAGCACCTCCCCGACCAGGTAGTCGGCGACGGTCCGGTCATCGCCGGCGAACTCGGCCACGAAGCGGTGCGGGTCCGGCTGACCCTGCAGTGACAGCGCGGCCAGCCGCAACCCCACCGCCCATCCTTCCGTGCGTGCCTGCAGCAGCGCCGCATCCTCCTCGGCCAGCCTCGGCTGGAACTCGTACTCGGCCAGCAGGTCGGCCACCTCGGCCACCGTGAAGACCAGGTCGGCCGAGCGCACCTGGCTCAGCTGCCCGCTGACCAGCAGCCGGTGCAGCGGCAGAGGAGGGTCGAGCCGGGTGGACAGGACCAGCCGCAGCTGCTCCGGGGCGTGACGCAGCAGGAACTCCAGCCCCTGGAACACGGTGGGGTCGGAGATGTCCTGGACGTCGTCGAGGACCAGCACCACCGGGGCGGGCAGTTCGGCAAGGCCGCTGACCAGCAGCGACAGGAAGGTCTCGTCGAGTCCGGGTCGCGGCGCCAGCGATCGCAGCGTGCTGCCGGCCGGGACGGCGCCGGACCGGCGCAACGCCGCCTGCAGGTACGCCCAGAAGCGGGCAGGCTCGTCGTCGCCGGGGTCCAGCGACAGCCAGGCCACCGGACCGGGAGGCTGGCCGGCCGCGATCCAGGAGGTCAGCAGCGTCGTCTTGCCCGCACCGGCCGGGCCCGAGACCACGGTCAGCAGCTGGCGGGTCCCGGCATCGAGCAGCCCGAGCAGCCGGGGCCGGGACACCAGACGCACCGGTGGGCGTGGCGGCGCGAGCTTGGTGGCGAGCAGCGGCAGCCCGGTCTCGCCGGCGTTGCGCCCATCGGGCGACCGCAGCCGGCTCCCTCGCGCGCGCCCTCTCCCGCCGGCCGGACCGGCCGGCAGGCCGGCGAGCGCGGCGGGCTGCGGCGCGCCCATCGCCTACCTCCTCGCTTCGTTGACGCTGACCAGCTCCAGGCCGAGATCGCCGATCCGGTCGAGCAGGCCGTGGAGGTGCGCCTGGTCGACCACCGGACCGGTGATCACGGTCTGGCCGTCCTCGGCCAGCAGGCTCATGCCCTCGAACGCCGCCGAGTAGCGCTGGCTCAGCTCCCCGCGAACGACGATCCGGTAGCGCATCGGTCGCCGCCTGGGAGGACGGCACGGGTTGG
>DASUPQ010000455.1 GCA_036280995.1 Actinomycetota bacterium
CGGTCTACATGCTGTGGATGTTCCAGCGCGCGTTCTTCGCGGTCCCATCGGACTGGATGCGCCGCGCGTGGAACGGCCTCCATGACCTGACCCGCATCGAGTGGCTGTCACTCGCCCCGCTCGTCATCCTGGTCGTCGCACTAGGGGTGTTCCCGATGCCGGTCCTGGAGGCCACCGCCGCGCCCGTCGAGCGGATCCTCGACGCCGTCCAGGCCGCCGGCGGCCTGGACCTGGTGGCCTGGCCATGGTGAGCGCGGGAATGGACCGATGAGCCGATGAACGACCCGGCGAACCTCTTCCCGCTCCTTCCCGAGCTTGCCCTCGCCATCTCGATCCTGGTCGTCATCACCGTGGACCTGTTCCTGCCGCGCGAGCGGAAGTGGCTCCTGACCCCGGTCACCGCCCTCGGCCTGCTGGCCACCGCCGCGGCGATCGGCGTGGTGTGGACCTCGCCGCCGAGCGAGGCGCTGGCCGGGATCTACACCGTCGACGAGCTCGCGCTGGTGCTCAAGCTGGGCGCGGTCGGGATCGGTCTGCTGTCGGCCCTGTTCGCGCCGGGGTACCTGGTCGCGCGTCGCCTGCCGTTGGGCGAGTTCAACGCGATCCTCCTGTTCTCGACCCTCGGGATCTTCGTGCTCGCCAGCAGCGCGGACCTCATCACCCTGTTCCTCGGCCTGGAGCTGATGGTCATGCCGGCCTACGTGCTGACCGGATTCCACAAGACCGATCGGTTCAGCAACGAAGGCGGGTTGAAGTACTTCCTCCTCGGCTCGTTCGCCAGCGCCATCCTCCTGTTCGGGATTGCCTGGACCTACGGGCTGACCGGGACCACCGTCTTCCGCGAGATCGCTGAGGTCTTCGCCGACGGCCTGATGAACGGGGCGGTGCTGGTCGCGATCGGCTTCCTCACCGTGGGGGCGACCTTCAAGGCCGCCGCCGTCCCGTTCCACTTCTGGACCCCGGACGCCTACCAGGGCGCCCCGACGCCGATCACCGGCTTCCTCTCGGTCGGTCCCAAGCTCGGTGCGTTCGCCCTCCTCCTGCGCCTGTTCGGCGAGGCACTTGGGCCACTGCGCGCGGACTGGCTCGACGTCTTCGTGATCCTGGCCGTGCTGACGATGACCTTCGGCAACGTCGTGGCCCTGACCCAGACCAACGTCAAGCGGATGCTGGCCTACTCGTCGATCGCGCACACCGGGTACATCCTGGCCGGGCTGGCGGCCTACGCAGCCGCGCCCAGCGAGGCGATCGCGGTGCAGGCCGTCGAGGCGGTCGTGTTCTACCTCGTCGGCTACTCGGTCATGAACATCGCCGCCTTTGCCGTGGTCGGCATGCTCCAGCGTGACGTCCGCCGCTACGGTGGGCTGGCCTCGTTCGCCGGCCTGGCCACGCGCCAGCCTGCCCTGGCGGCAGCGATGACCGTCCTCCTCCTGTCGCTGACCGGTATTCCGCCGACGGTCGGGTTCTTCGCCAAGCTGTACATCCTGCTGGCGACCGTGGATGCGGGGCTGGTGTGGCTGGCGATCGCCATTGCCCTGAACGCCGCCCTCGCCGCCTTCTACTACCTGCGGGTCGTGGTCTACATGTACATGCGCGATCCGGAGGCCGAACCGGCCGAGGTCGAGCGGTCCGGGGTCGGGCGGCTGGCCCTCGTCCTAAGCGTGGCCGGCGTGATCCTGCTCGGTATCTTCCCCGGCTTCCTGCTCGGCTGGCTGCCGGTCGAGTGGCTGGCCGTGGGCCAGGGCATGCTCCGCTGAGGCATGTACCGCTGAACGCCCGTCGACCCCGGGGGCTGGCGCTCCCACTCACCCTCGCCGTGCTGGGAGTCGCGCTCATCCTCGTCGGCCAGCTGCCGCTCGACGAGACTCCGACACCCAGCCTGCCGCCGATCCCAACCCCGGTCGCTGCCACCGCCACCCCGACCCCGGAGGCGTCGATCGGTCCGTCGGCGACCCCCACTCCGGTGCCGACGCCGATCCCGAGCGACTGGGTCGCCACCCAGCTCCAGATCGAGTCGGTGGGGATCAATGTCGCGGTCCAGCGGCTCCCGGCCAGCCAGCCGCTCGGGACGTGCTGCGCAT
>DASUPQ010000456.1 GCA_036280995.1 Actinomycetota bacterium
GAGCTCGTCCAGGCCCCTACCCTGGCGGATCTGGTGCGGGCCGAGGGGCCGCTACCACTGAGGCGAGTGGCCACGATCGGCGCTGAGGTGGCGAGTGTGCTGGAGGTCGCTCACCGCGCCGGGATTGTCCACCGCGACGTCAAGCCGGCCAATGTGATGGTGCGGAAAGACGGTGGTGTGCGGCTGGCCGGCTTTGGCGTCACCCCACTCCAGGGTGCCCGACAGCTCACTGCGGCCGCCCTGGCCCTCGGCTCGCCCTCCTATTTGGCGCCGGAGCAGGCGCGAGGGAGGCCAAGCGACCCTGCGGCCGACGTGTGGGCGCTTGGCGCGACCATGTTCTTCGCCGTCGAGGGAGCGCCGCCGTTCGACAAGGGCACCTTGGTCCGGACGCTGGCCGCGGTGGTGGACGAGGATCCACGGCCGATGCTGCGGGCCGGTCCGTTGGAGGCGCTGCTCACGGCGCTGCTGGCCAAGAACCCAGAGGACCGGCTCTCCGCCTCCAAGGTCCGGATCTGGCTGCGCTGGCTGGTCAAGGTGGCCCATGCGCCTCCACCCTCTGAGTTCCTTTCGACGCAAACAACTGGCGGTGCCATCCCACGCTCACCTACTCGGTCACCTTCTCGCCCACAGCCGGCCAAGACGCCGGTGGCGGCCATGGCGACGGCCGGGAGGAGCCCGCTGGAGGCGCCAGCGTCGGACCCGGCCACGGCGCCGACGGTGGAGCCTTCAACCGGGACGGCTGCCGCCCAGCCGCGAACGGGTCCGGTCCTACCGCCGGCCCCGCCGGTCCGCCGCCCGATCCGGGGATGGGCGGCTGGCGTGCTTGCCCTCCTGGTCATGGGTGGCCTGCTGCTGGCCTGGCTGCCTGGTGCCTTGCGGCCGGACCCGGTGGGCGAGAACCGGGTGGCACCGCCGGCGACCAGCACCAGCGCCCGGGTGGAGTCCGACGAGGACCGAGCGGCCTCGGCCAGGGGCACCTCTGGTGGCGGCACCGGGACGACCCGGTCGGCCCCGTCCACCAGCAGAGAGCCCGCCACCACCCGGGCGGCCCCGTCAACTGGCAAGGACCCTGCCACCAGCCAAGCGGCCACACCCTCCACGAGGGTCGTTTCCCCAGGCGGGCTGCCGGCCGGGTGGCGGGTGTTCACCAACCGGGCCGGCAACAACCGCGTCGGCGTCCCGCCCGGGTTCCGGGCACGGACCCGCCAGCGCTACAACGCCGCGGTCCTGGAGGAACAAGGCGGCGCCAGGCGGGTGTTCACCGTCCGCTCTCAGAACCCCTCGGCCCCCCTGCCCCAGGCCTCGCGGGACTATCGCACCTGGGCCCGGCGAAACCTCGCCGGCTTCCGCGAGGTCCGCTACGAGGAGGACCAGATCTACGCCGGCCACCGGCCTGCGGTCGTGTTCGAGTACCTGGCAGTTAGGGACGGCCGCCGGGTCCATGTCAGCCACATCAACGTCAAGGGCCGGAGGTGGGGCTACAACGTCGAGTACATCGTCCCGGCCGACCAGTGGGACGCCTCCCAGCCTCTAGCCCGCCAGTTCGAGCAAGCCTTCCAGCCGCTCGGCTAGTCCCGCCTCTCTCTCACGGTGGCAGCATGGTGCCTGGATTCCTTACGTTCGAGGACCTATGGCGCGATCGTCACCTTGGCGACGGCGTCGCCGCCGTTCTCGTAGTACTCGACCTTCACCTCATGGTTGCCGGCAGTCACGGTCCGGGAGGCGGTGTAGGTGGTTGCCGACTGGTCCCTCCACTGGTCGATGACCAGCGCGCCATCCAGATACACCCGTATCCCGTCATCGGCGGTGGCCGTGAAGGTGTAGCTCCCGGTGGTGGCAAACGAGCGGGTCGCGACCCAGCGGACCGAGAAGTTGTCCGGACCGACCCCGGCGCCTGACGGACTACCGCCGCCCCAGTCGTAGTTGACCGCGGTCTCGCACCGCTCGGTGACCGGGGTGCCGGTGAGCGTCTGGTTGGTGAAGTAGCTCGCCTTGTACTGCCCGATCGGGCACGAGGCGGCGGCGTCGGCGGTCACGCTGAACCTGGCCACGGCGTCGCCGCCGTTCTCGTAGTACTCCACCTTCAGCTCGTGGCTGCCGGCGGTTATCGCGCGGGAGGTGGTGTAGGTGGTTGCCGATTGGTCCTTCCATTGGTCGATGATCAGCGTGCCGTCCAGGTAGACCCGGACGCCGTCGTCGGCGGTGGCGCTGAAGGTGTGGGTGCCGGCGGTGAAGGTCTGGGTCTTCACCCAGCGGACCGAGAAGTTGTCGGCGCCGACCCCGACCCCGGTCGGACCACCCAGGCCCCAGTTGTAGTCGACCGCGGCCTCGCAGCGCTCACCCGCCGCTGTGCCCGACAGCGTCTGGTTGGCGAAGTAGCTGGCCTTCCACTGCCCGGACGTGCAGCCGGCCGGTGCCGGCTGGTAGGTGGCGGTGTAGGTGGTCGGGGTGGCGGGGGCGATCACGTCGTGTTGGGCGGCGCCGCCGTCGGACCAGGAGACGAACTCATAGCTGGTGCCATTTAGGGCCTGGGTCAGGGGCGCCGCGATAGTGTTGTGGGAGCCGACGATCACCGTGCGGGTGACCGGCGTGGTGGAGGCGCTGCTGCCCACCGTGAGCTGCAGTCCGGTCGGGTTGGAGCGGAAGGTGAGGTCCACCGTCTGGGGGTCGAGGCGCACGCTGGCAGTGTCGGTCAGCCCGCCGCTGTCGGTCGCAGTCAGTTGCAGCTCGATCCAGGCCGGGTACTCGTGGTCGGGGGCCGAGAACGAGCCGCTGGCCACCCCGTTGAAGTCTTGGACGGCGTGGGTGTGGCAGTCGGTTGGGGTGGCGCAGTGGTGCAGGATCAGCGACCAGGACAGCCTGGTCGCCGGCAGCGTGCCGTCCTGCGAGTCGCTGGCATGGCCGGAGAAGCCGATGGTGTCGCCGACCGTCCAGGTGCGTGTTGGTGCCGGCGTGTCGATGACCGCCGTCGGTGGTGAGTTGCCCGCCGTGATCGTCACCGAGGCGGGGTCGCTGACCAGCCCCCGACTGTCAGTGACCTTGAGCTTGGCGGTGTAGCTGCCGGGCGTGGGGTAGGTGTGGGTGGCCGTGGCGGTGGTGGCGTCGCCAAAGGCGCCGTCGCCGTTCAGGTCCCAGGCGTAGGAGGCGATCGTGTCGCCGGCATCGGGGTCGCTGGAGCCCCTGCCGTCGAAGTTGACCGCCAGTGGGACCGGGCCGCTGGTCGGATTGGCGCTGATCCGGGCCACCGGTGCCTGGTTGCCGCCGGTGTAGGTGACACGATGCACGGAGCCGCCAAGGTCGGCCCACCACAGGTTCTTGTCCGGGCCGATCTCCAGCTCGACGATGCCGAAGGCGCCGGTGGCGAACACTTGGGCCTGGGCTGGATCGGGCAGGCCGCCCGACCCCGCTGGGATCACCCCGATGCAGCTGCGGGTGTAGTCGGCGAAGAACAGCCCGTTGTCGTAGCTGGCCGGGTAGTTGCCGGCCGGGTCGGAGAAGGCCACCCCGGCAGCCGCCGACCCCGTGTTGACACAGCCGCTCCCAGCCAGCGGCCCGCCATGCTGCCACCGGTAGTACGGCCTGGTGACCTGGCTCGCGGCCAGATTGCTGCACATGGCCAGGTTGGCGTCACGGTAGCCGGGCTGCTGGCCGTCGCCCTCATAGCACGGCCAGCCGAAGTTCTCGATGGCGCCACCGGGCCGGATCCGGTTGATCTCCTCCCAGGTGCTCCAACCGACATCACCCAGCCAGATCTCGCTGGTCCCGGGTCGAGTGGTCATGCGGAACGGGTTGCGCATCCCGGTGGCGATGATCCGGCCGGCGTTACTGGTCAACGCGGGCGTGCCGCCCGGCAAGCTGGCCAGCGTGCTCGCGGCGATGCGGATCACCGTGCCGTCCAGGGTCACCGGGTCGCCCGAGGTGCGCCGGTCCTGGGAGCGCAAGGCGCCGCCCTCGTCGTCGCCGATGCCGGCGCCACCCATGGGATCGCCGCAGGGATTGCCGGTCTGGCCGTGGTCGACATAGTTGAAGCTGGCCCCGTCGCCGCCGCTCACATACAGGGCGCCGTCGGGGCCGAAGGCCAGGTCGCCCACCGAGTGGCTGGGGAACTGCTGGCACCAGTCCTCGATGAGCACGCGCTCGCTGCCTGGGACCATCCGCTTGCTGGTGGTGTCGGCGGTCAGCCGGGACAGTCGGCCGCTGACCACGCAGCCTTGGTCGGTGGCGCCGGGCGGGTTGGGACAGCCATCCCCCCACCGGGGCGGTGGGGCGCTGGACCCGAGCACGTGATCGTAGGTGTACAGGACATACACATAGGGCCGGGTGGGGAACTGCGGGTCGAGCGCCAAGCCGAGCATGCCCCGGTCCCAGAAGTCGTGCACCGCCGGGGCCAGGCCGGTGCCGAAGGCGGACGGGGTGGTGTCCGAGACGCTGTCGAACACCTTGATCTCGCCGCCCTTCTCGGCGGCAAACACCGCGCCGTCGGGGGCGAACTCAATGTTCACCGGATTGGCCAGCCCGCTCCAGACCGTCTCATCGGTGAAGCCCGGCGGCAGAGTCGCCGCCTCCGCCGACGTGGCAGACAGGCCAAGGATGGCCCCCAGGAGCCCAGCCACGGCGATGGTCGCTCGGATCCGTTGCCTGAGTGCGCTGTGCGCTGATCGCCGCATGGCCCATCCCCTCAAGTATTGACGGCGGGACATCTCCTGGAACGGTGACCAATGAGCAGACGTAGAGGAGGCCAGTCGGTGCTCGCCAGCCGCAACATATCGCTCAGAAGCCTCAGAGGCAACGATCAACGCAGAATACCGCTATCCGGGACCGTTCCTACCTTCCTGACTGGCTGCGGGACTCGTCATGACGTGATCCCGGATTATCCGAGGACCAACCCGGCAGCACGGCAGCCTGCTGGACCCGGCACTCTCGCTCCCGATGCCGCGCAGTCCGCTGCATCTCGCCGTGCTGGGACCGCATTGGTCGCTGCATGGCCGCTCGTTCGTGCCGAGTCTCGGCTGGCACGGGCTTCGAGGTTGACGCTCAGCCCACGACCAGCTTGCGGCGTTGGTCTCTAGCTCCGAGGGCGCGGCTCGCCGTCCGACTTGGTCGCCCTCGTCGGACGGCGAGCCGCCAGCAAGCGATCACCCTCTGTCGCCTGCTATCCGCTATGACCTCTTGGGGAGTCCGTCATGACGTCCGGGACGCGACGGGCCGACAGCGTCCGGCCGATACCGCGCCGGGAGTACCGCCTCGTGTCGATCGCAAAGGTGCCATTAGGGCGCGGCCCGCTGGCAGGCGATCACCCTAGGTCGCCCACTGTCTCCTGTGACCGCTCGGGGACGCGGAGATGACGTTAACCGCCCGGCGCGGCTGGGTAGGCGAGGACCAGACGGCTTCACCCTTCGTGTCTGCCGGTGCGCCGCCGCTCGCGCCGGAGAACTGCTCACGGGCCGTCACCGTGGACTGGATGCGGTGACCGCTGCGCCGGCGGTGTGAGCACGGAGGGTGAACTCTGTTCGGCAAGATCCTTACGAGACTCTGGTGCCGGGAGAAGTGGCTGTTCGCGCTGGTCGGAGGTTCCGTCGCGCTCGCCGGCCACGGGTTGCTGAAGTTGCTGATCGCGTTCGGGTGTGCCGCCGGGGTAGCCAACGCGGTCCAGGCGGTCGCGACCCTGCAGCTCAACTTCCTGGCGAACGGTCGCCTCACCTGGCGGCGGCGTGTCGCCGGCTCCGGAGTCGGCCTCTGGCGCCGGTGGGGCCGGTTCCATCTCGCCCGGGGCGCGAGCCTGCTCGTCTGCGTCGCCCTGTTCCCGATCGTGGCCCCGCGGACTGGCTCGTCGGTCGCCTACTGGAGCCTGCTGGTCGTCGGCGGTGTGGTGAACTTCTGCTCGGACAAGTACTGGTCGTTCTCCGCGCGATCCCGGCTGCGTCCACGCTACGCGGCGGACCGCACGGTCACCTCGCGTCGCGTGCGGCGGCTCATCCTGGGCACGGTGCTGGCCGGGGTGTCGGCTGTGCTCTTCACCGACGCGTTCATCCTCGTGGTCTCGGTCTTCATGATCCTGGTCGCCACGACCACGTTGGCGTTCCAGCTCTACAAGTGGTGGCGGCCGGAGCACAACGACCCCCACCGCTACGGGGAGCCGGATGCACCCCGGCTGCCAGGGGTGATCCTGGTCCCGATGCGCCACGAGGAGGCGGTCGCGGGCCAGACCCTGGAGCGGTTGGCGCAGCTGGACCACCCCGACTACTGGGTGGTGCCGATCATCGATCACCCCGACGACCCGGGCACGGCGGCCATCGCCCACGACAAGGCACGCGAACACCCCGGCAAGGTCCTGGTGTGCCCGTATCCGGAGGAGACCGAGGTCCACAACAAACCGATCGGCCTCAACGCCGCCGTGGAGATGCTGCACGAGCTCCAGATCTCCTTCGCCTGGGTCGGCGTGGCCGACGCCGAGGACCTGTTCCACCCCGACCTGCTCAAGCTGGTCGACTACCGGTTCCGCACCACTGGGGCGGGGATCGTGCAGTGCGGCGTGCAGCTGATGAACTTCGCCTCCGACCCGCACTCCCTACCGCTCCCGGCTGGGCGGCTGGCCCGGGCTCGCCGGTGGTGGCAAGCGCACGCCAGCGCCTGGTGGCGGGTCGCCAACGTGCTGGAGTACTTCAAGTGGTTCCAGTCCCGCCTCAAGCTCCAGGCGGCGGTCAGGGTCATGCCGCTCGGCGGGAACACGGTGTTCTTCCGCCGCGAGTTCCTCGACGCCCTCCACCGGCGACACGGCAGCTACTGGGATGAAGCATGCCTGACTGAGGACTGCAAGATCGGCATCCTCGCCTCCGTCCTGGGCTTCAAGGTCGACGTTGTCTACATCGACGAGCTGGTCACCAGGGAGGAGACCCCGGCCACCCTGGCCGCCTTCATCAGGCAACGGGTGCGATGGATGCAGGGCTTCATCCACGTCTTCGTCGAGGGGGACTGGCTGCGGCTGCCCACCCTCAGCCAGCGGGTGCTGGCCGTCTATGTGCTCGGCTTCCAGTTCTTTCAGGCCATCGCCGGCCTGCTGGCGCCGGTCGCCCTCGCCCTGGCCCTGTTCCACAAGGCGCCGGTCCTGCTCACCTTGCTGGCCACGGTCCCGCTCGCCCTCAGCGGGCTCACCGTCGTGCTCGACGTCGTGCTGCTCGGCCAGTTCGGACAGACCTTCGGCGAGCGGGTGCGGCTGCGCGACTATGCCGGCCTCGTCCTGGGTGCCTATCCATTCCAGGTGGTGCTGTCGGTGGCCGCGATCTGGGCGACGGCCCGGTTCGCGCTCGGCCGGAACGACTGGGTAAAGACCCGTCACCAGGGCGTCCATCTCGGTACGTCGGCGGCCAGTCCACGGCCGCCGACGATGGCCGAAAAGCCATCATGACCTCAGTCGAGCTTCCCGAGCTCACCGACATCCGAGAAGGGCTGTCGCTGCGCCGCCAGGCCCGCATCGTGGCCGGGGAGTGGGTCCGGCGGCACGCCGCCAGCGCGTGCCTGCTGGTCCCGCTGCTGGCCCTGGTCGGTGCCGTCCACGCCATCGGAATGTGGAGCTTCCCCCGATGGGTCGACGACCCCGGGACCTACCTGTCGCAGGCCTGGTCGTTGCAGTACCAGCAGGCCCTCTCGCCCTACTCCTACATCTACGATCATGCGCCGGCGGGCTGGATCCAGCTCTCGCTGTGGTCCATGCTCACCAACGGGTTCAACCGGTACGACTCGGCCATCGGCTTTGGCAACGAGTGCATGCTGCTGGCCAAGCTGGCCAGCTGCGCGCTCCTGTTCGCATTGGCTCGCCGTCTGCAGTTCAGCCGGTGGGGCGCCGCCGGGGCGGTGCTGCTGTTCGGGCTCTGCCCGCTCGAGCTGATGTACAGCCGCTGGACGTTTCTCGACAACCTGGTCACACCCTGGCTGCTGCTGGCGTTCCTGCTGGCCGCCTCACCCCGCAGGAGCATCTCGGCGGCGACCGGCGCCGCGCTGTCGTTCGCCATGGCCGCCCTGACCAAGGAGACCGCCCTGGTCGTGCTCCCGGCGCTGGTCTGGGCAATGATCCAGAACCTGGATCGCCGTAACCGTCCTCAGGTGATCGCGGTGGCCGGGTTCAGCGGGCTGCTGCTGATGGCCATGTACCCGCTGTACGCCCTCTACAAGGGTGAGCTGTTCGAGCGTCCAGGCCAGAACAGCCTGCTCGGCACGGCCAAGTGGCAGCTGGTCGAGCGCGAGTCCAGCGGCTCGCTCCTCGACCCGAGCAGCCCCACCGCGCACATGGTCGGCCAGTGGCTCGGCACCGACCGGTGGCTGCTGCTGGCCGGCCTGGTCGCCATCCCCATCGCCCTCCTGGCCCGTCGGCTCCGGCCAGCGGTCCTTGTCCTGGTCCTCCAGTGGCTGGTCCTGGTTCGCGGCGGCTACGTGCCGTTCATGCATGTCGTGAACCTGATGCCCTGGAGCGCGCTGGTCGCCGTGGGGGCCGTCGAGATCGTCGCCGGCAACCGACGGCTGGCCACCTTCCGACCCCTGGCCGGCGGGCGGAGGTCCGGCCGACCGCTCCCACCCCTGCGGGCCCTGACCACCGGCCTGGCCGCTGTCTGTCTGGCCGCGGTCCTGGTCGGCTCGTGGACCCCAACGCTGCGGCTCATGCTGCAGGTGCGGCAGGAGCCGCCGCTCTGGTCCGCCACCCAGTGGCTGGCGAACAACGTTCCCCGCGACAAGGTCCTGGTCGTCCACGACAGCATCTGGACCGACCTGGTCCACCACTACGGTTTCGACCCTCAGCCCATCATCGTCTACAAGCTCGACACCGACCCGGCGGTCCGCGAGAAGCTGCGCCGCATCGACTACCTGGTCCTCCCGAACTGGTACTACGCGACCCCGGCGGGCGTGGCCAAGTACCCCACGGCCACCGAGGCACGCAAGCACGCGGTGGCGGTGGCGCGGTTCGGCTCGGGCGACGACGGCGTCCAGATCTACCGCGTCAGCCGGTACTGGCAGCCGAGGTAGCCATGCGGACGCCGGATCGCGAAGCGATACGCAGGCCCCTCTGTGCCGCGCTGGCCGTCGCGGTCATGGCGGCGCTCGCCGGCGCCTGCGCCAACACACCGGACACGACCCTGCACCCCGACCCGCCGGCGGTCACCTACGCGCCGCTGCAGCAGCCGTTCCGCGGTGCCCAGCTGTTCGTGGACGACCAGACCGCAGGTGCCCGCTGGCAACGCGAGCACGGAGCCGGCTGGCTGGACCCGATCACCACCCGGCCACAGGCACGCTGGCTGAACGGCCCCCAGGACCTGGCCAGACTCCCGGCACTTGCTGCCCGGGCCCGCCAGCAGCAGGCCCTGCTGGTGCTGGTTACCTACTACCTCCCCAACCGCGGCTGCAGCTCCTCCGGCCAGGGCGCCCCCACGAGCAAGCACTACCGTCGCTGGATCGACCGGCTCATCGACCACCTGGGCTCGACACGCGCCGCTATCGTGGTCGAACCCGACGCCGTCGCCGCCGACTGCTTCGACACCAGGCGCGCGATCCTGCTCAAGCACAGCGTCAAGCGGCTCGCCAACGCCGGCCAGTACGTCTATTTGGACGCCGGGCACGCCCGCTGGCGGAGCACCGGCGAGATGGCCGAGCGCCTGCTGCGCGCCGGCATCCAGTACGCCCTGGGTTTCTCGGTCAACGTCGCCAACCGCCAGACCACCAGACAGAGCTACCGGTGGGGACGGGAGCTCTCGGACCTCCTCGGCCGGCGCGACTTCGTCATCGACACCTCCCGCAACGGCCTCGGCCCTCCCCCGGATGAGCCAGACCGGGACGACGAGTGGTGCAACCCGCGACGCCAGGCACTGGGCCAGGCCCCCACGACCAGGACGGGCATGCCGGGGCTGGCCGCGCTGCTCTGGATCAAGCGCCCCGGCGAATCGGACGGCATCTGCGGGGGCGAGACCACCTATCTCTTCTCCCCGACTCAGGCACGACGCTTGACGGTCAACAGCCCGTTCGTGCCGGCAGAGAGCCGGCAGCTTGCGGCGGCCGCCGACGTTTCGGCAACCACAGACGGAAACGACCGAACCTGATTGGAGTGGTAGCCTGCCGCCCGGCTGGGACCAGCCCGGATGGGTGGCAGGCCACCGACGGGCGGCCCCCCGAAACTGTCCGTGGCTCGGTGACCACCTGGCCGGGCTGGGATGACGTCCTGGGGTCACAGCCGATAGGCGCTATCGTCGG
>DASUPQ010000457.1 GCA_036280995.1 Actinomycetota bacterium
AACGACCCGGCGGCACGACGTTTCCCCCTCCCATCCTTGGGCAAGCCGGTACGAGCGATATTATCGCGTAGCGATATAAACCACCCGAGGAGGCCACCATGACCACGGAACCGAGCACCCCGCCGACGGCGGCCAGCAACGAGGCCGAGCCGGACCAGCTGGAGGGGGACCGGGAGCTGTTCAGCACCACCATGCCGTTCCTGTGGCACCCCTACCTGTACCGCTACGGGACCAACGCCAAGGTCCCGGGCGAGAGGTCCTACACGGTGCGGGTGCGGATCGACCCGCCGACCTGGATGGGCCACGACCCGGTCAACGGCCGGCGCCACGAACGGCCGGTCGACGTGGTGTTCGAGGACCGGCGGTTCGCCCCGGGACGCAGGCCCAGCCCGGACGCCCGGGCCCGGGGCGCCGACTCCCCCTACGCCGGCGGGTGAACCATGGGCGGACTCGACCAGCAGGACTACGAGCGCCTGCTCGCGTTCCGGACCGGCCTGCGGCGGTTCCTCTCCTGGAGCGGGCAGCAGGCCGAGGCGGCCGGGATCACCCCGGCCCAGCACCAGCTGCTGCTGGCCGTCCGCGGCCACCCCGATCCCCGGGGCCCGACCATCGGGGAGGTCGCCGGGTACCTGCTGGTGCGCCACCACAGCGCGGTCGAGCTGATCGACCGGGCGGAGGCGGCCGGGCTGGTCGCCCGCCAGACCGACGCCTCCGACGCCCGCACGGTCCGGTTGGTCCTGACCGGCCACGGCGCCGAGCGCCTGGAGACGCTGGCCGCCTCCCACCTGGAGGAGCTGGCCCGCCTCACCTCCCAGATGCACACCCTCTGGGCCGGCCTGGAGGCCACCACGTAGTGGCCGATTCTATCGTATAGCGATACTATTGCCCCTGGGACGACCCGAGGAGGCACCATGGCCACCACCAACGAGGAGGCGCTGGCCCGCGCCCTGGAGGGGCTGCCCGGCTGGCGGCGCCACGGCGACAGCATCTGGAAGACCTACCAGTTCGACGACTTCGACACCGCCGCCCTGTTCGTCGGCCGGGTGGCCGACGCCACCGCCGGGGCCGGCCACCAGCCGGACATCACCATCCGCGGCGGCCGGGTCACCCTGGAGCTGGTGCCCCGGACCGGGACCACGCTGACCGCCGACGACCTGACGGTGGCGTCCCGGATCCAGCAGCTGGTGGGCGACCACCACCACCCGGTCGGCCGGGCGGCCCCCTGGCACCCGAGCGGGCGCCTCACCGGCATCAAGCAGCGCCCGGTGGGCCCGGCCGGCCCGTAGGCGCGGTCCGGCGGACATCCGCACCGGCCAGGAACCCGCTGGCCGGGCCGTCACCGGCGGGCGACAATTCAGGGATGAGCGAGGAGACCGCCGGCGCGGGCACCGCGGGCGTCACCTGGACCGACATCTACGACTCGCCGGAGGTCGACCGGTCGCTGCGCCACCTGCCCCGGCTGTGCCGGGAGGCGGTCCGGCTGGTCTGGGCCGCGGGCCGCCGCGAGCTGCTGGTCGTGCTGGCCGTCAAGGCGGTCAACGGGATCGGCCTGGCCGCGGTCCTGCTGCTCGGCAAGGAGGTGCTCGACGGGGTGATCGCCGCCGGCCGCGGCGGCGCCGGGGCCGAGCTGGTGCTGCCGAGACTGCTGCTGCTGACGGCGGTCATGGCCGGGCTGAGCTTCTTGTCGGCCATCGGCCGGGAGCACCGCGAGATCCTGGCCGAGCTGGCCTCCCGGTACGCCCAGTCCCAGATCATCGACGTGGCCTGCGCGGTCGAGCTGGAGGCCTACGAGACCCCGGCCTTCCATGACCGGCTGGTCCGCGCGGCCGGCGGCGGCCAGTTCCGGCCATGGCAGGTCGTCGAGGGCCTGACCGGCCTGGCCGGCGCCCTGGTCGGCATCGCCGGGGTCACCCTGGCCCTGCTCGCCCTCCAGCCCTGGCTGGTGCCGCTGGTCCTGGCCGCTGGCGTCCCCCTGCTGGTCGCCGTGGCCAGGGGCGGCGAGCTGATGTTCCGCTTCCACCACCGGACGACCGAGGCCGAGCGCCGCCGCAACTACCTCTACATGCTGCTGTCGGGCAAGGACGCGGCCAAGGAGCTGCGCGCCTTCGGTCTCGAGGCGTTCCTGCGCGGGCGCTTCGACCGGCTGTACGACGAGCACCTGGCCGAGCTGCGGAAGGTCGCCAGGCGGCGGCTGCGCGTGTCGCTGCTCGGCAACCTGGTCACCACCGCGGCGCTCGGCGGGATCGTCGCCGTCCTGCTGGTCCTGGCCCTCGACGGCCGCATCGGGCTGGCCGACGCCGGGACGGCCGCCGGGGCCGTGTTCGTCCTCGGCGAGCGGCTGATGAACGGCGTCTTCAGCGCCGGGATGCTCTACGAGTCCTCGCTCTTCATCGAGGACTTCACCTCGTTCGTGGCCATGGCCCCGGAGGTGGAGGCACGGCGGCGGCGGGACCCGGCACCGTCCGGCTTCCGGCGGCTCCAGGTCGAGGACGTCAGCTTCACCTACCCGAGCGCCACCAGCCCGGCCCTGAGCGGCGTGTCCATGGAGATCGGGGCCGGCGAGATCATCGCCCTGGTCGGCGAGAACGGCTCGGGCAAGACCACTCTGGCCAAGCTGCTGTGCCGGCTCTACCTGCCCCACGGCGGCCGCGTGCTCTGGGACGGGGTCGACACCGCGATCGTCGACCCCGACGAGCTGCGCCGCTCGGTGGCCGTCATCTTCCAGGACTTCCTCCACTATTCGCTGCCGGCGTCGGAGAACATCGGCATGGGCCGCCACCAGCGGCTCGGCGACCCCGAGGCGATCCGGGGGGCGGCGGTGCACGCCGGCGCCGACGAGTTCCTGGCCAGGCTGCCCGCCGGCTACGAGACCGTGCTCGGGCCCGAGTTCGAGGGGGGCCATGAGCTCTCGGTCGGCCAGTGGCAGCGGGTCGCGCTGGCCAGGGCGTTCTTCCGCGACGCCCCGTTCATCATCCTCGACGAGCCGACCGCGGCCCTGGACGCCCGGGCCGAGCACGAGCTGTTCGAGAGCATCCGGACCCTGTGCCGGGGCCGGTCGGTGCTGCTGATCTCGCACCGGTTCTCCAGCGTGCGCTCGGCCGACCGCATCTACGTCCTGGACCGGGGCCGGGTGGCCGAGTCGGGCAGCCACGGCGAGCTGATGGCCCTCGGCGGCCGCTACGCCGGGCTGTTCACCCTGCAGGCCTCCGCCTACCTGTCGCCCAGCCGGCCCTCCTGAAGGAGCGGCTCGCGCACGTACTCGACGAAGTCGTGGTCGTGGTAGTAGCGGGGCAGCACGGCCACGACCACGAACCCGCAGCGCTCGTAGAAGCGGCGGTGGCGGTCGGTGTCGGGGCAGCGCAGGAAGCAGCGGGCCGCGCCCAGCTCGGCGGCGCGGCCGCAGAACAGCTCGATCAGGCGGCGGCCGACCTCCCGGTTCTGGCGCGGGCCGGTGACCAGCAGGTCGTGGAGGCGGGCCATGCCGGCAACCGCCTCGCCGACCGCGACCCCGGCCAGGTCCCGCCCGGCCCTGGCCTCGACCACCACCGGGCGGCTGGTCCAGTCCAGCTCCCGGCCGAACAGGCGGCGGTCGGCCAGCGGCCACTCCCGGGACAGGAACTCCCGCACCTCCGGGCGCTCGGCCTCGGCCACCCGGTAGGTGATCGCCTCCGTCATCCCCTCCGGTCGCATGGGCACATCTTCTATGATCGGTGCCGCCGCAGCCGCAGCCAGATTGGATCGGAAAGGAACCGGATGGACGTCCGCCTCACCGGCGTCTACATCGCCGACGCCAGGCTGGTCTCCGAGGGGGTGGCCCAGCCCGAGGACGCCATGGCCGTGTTCGTGGGCCGGGCCGGCAAGGGACGGGTCGCGCCGTTCGT
This sequence comes from Actinomycetota bacterium, assembly GCA_036280995.1. NCBI lineage: Bacteria > Bacillati > Actinomycetota > Actinomycetota bacterium. Next base: position 3,882 of record DASUPQ010000457.1, read on the forward strand.
GGTCCGCCGCTCCTACACGGGCGCCGGCGGCTGGTACCGCGAGGCCATGGCCGTGCTCGCCCCCAACGGCGACGTCGTCTGGCGCAGCCCGGAGCAGGCCCTGACCCTGCGCGGCTCCAGCAAGATCGACACCTTCACCGACGAGGTCCACGGCGTGGTCGTGGACTCCGACGACGACCACGAGCTGGTCCTGCTGATCGGCGGGGACGAGGTCGGGCGCGTCCCCATGGCCGTGCTCGACGAGGACCCGCCCTGGTCGACCGGCCCCGACACGGCCGTGCTCGACGAGGCGCTCAAGAAGAGCACGGTGGTCTGGGTCGACGTCCCCGGCGAGGGCGGGACCGACGGCCGGGCCGTGCCCGTCTGGTACGGCGTCCTCGACGGCCGCGTCTACGTGCTCGTCGGCGGGTCCGAGCAGCACGTCCCCGGGCTGGCCGAGGCGGACCGGGTGGTCCTGATCGCCCGCTCCAAGGAGCAGCAGTCGCTGGTCGCCGAGGTGGAGGCGTCCGCCCGGGTGGTCCCGGGGTCCGACCCGTTGTTCGCCAAGGTCGCCCCCGTGCTGCTCCCCCGCCGCCTCAACCTGCGCGACGGCGAGCAGGCGGTGGACCGCTGGCGCAAGGAGAGCACCCTGGTCGAGCTCACCCCGTCGTCGATCCCGGCGGAGGTGTAGGGGCATCCGGGGCGGGTAGGCACACCAAAGCGTGCCAAAGCAGCCAACGAGCCCGAGGGAGGGCCGCATGCCACTCCGCAAGTCCAAGGAATCAAAGGCGATCAAGGCCAAGGAGGCCGTCACCGACCAGGTCAGCGAGCGGACCGACGACCTGGCGGCCGCGCTCGAGGCGGCCAGGGAGGCCATCGCCCGGGCCTCGGCCGCGGCCAGCCGTGAGGCCAGCAAGGCCGCCGACAAGCTCATGCCCGAGCGGGCCCGGCAGCGCCGCCGCGAGGCCGCCCGCCGCCGCAACAAGCGGCTGCTGGCCGGCACCGCCGTCCTGGCCGGGCTGGGCGTGCTGGCCAGCCGGCTCGCCGGGGGCAAGGGCGGCGAGCTCCGCCAGAACATGCAGCAGGCCGGCCCGCCCGACGACGCGCCCCGCTGGGACCGGCCCGCCGAGCCCGGCCCGGGCGACTCGGCCGAGGTGACCCAGCTGCACACCAACGGCGACCCGGCCCGGACGCCCCCGAGCTAGCTCACTCCGCCGGGGACGAGTACAGCCCCGTGCCCCGCTTGACCACGCGGCCCTCCTTGGCGAGGGCCGCGAGGCTCTTCACCACCACGCCGCGCACGTCCCTGGTGGTGAACGGGTCGATCAGGCGCTGGGTGAGGGCCCGGTCGAGCACCACCGTCCAGTGGAGGGTCTCGCCGCCGGCCTCGCCGAGCACCTTGACGCAGGCTTCCTTGGGGTCCATGGCCCCCCAGCGTACCGTGACCGGTCGTAGACTTGGCTCGTATGCGCCCGTCCGTCGTTCCCGAACCGTGCCCGCTCGATCTGGAGCTGCGCCTCGAGCCCGGCGGCCGCTTCGTCTACGTCTCCGACCTGCACCTGACCGACACCGGGCCGAGCGACGACTTCGCGGCCACCGCCGAGCTGTGCGAGCTGCTCGACTCCCTCCGGCGGCATCCCGGCCAGGTGCTGCTCGCCCTCGGCGGCGACATCCTCGACCTGCTCCAGGTCGCGGGCTCACCCGAGGAGCGGGTGGCCAGGGTCCTTGACGGCCCGGCCGCGATCCCGATCGGCGAGGCGCTCCGGCGCCTGGCGGCCAGGCCCGGGGCGGCCGTGCTGTACCTGGTCGGCAACCACGACTCGACCCTGGCCTGGGACGCGGCCGCCCGCAAGCTGGTCGCCGACCGCTTCGGCGTGACCGGCTTCGCCCTGCACGCCCGGGTCCGGGTGGAGCGGGCCGGCGGGGAGGGCGAGGTGGTGGTCGTGGCCGAGCACGGCGACGAGCTCGACCGCTGGAACCGGCGCACCGACTACTTCGACCCCCTCGACGTGCCCGTCGGCGACCACGTCGTCAGCGAGTTCGTCAACCGCCTGGAGTCGGCCTCCGGGCGCTACCCGCAGCTCGCCCTGGACCAGGTCGACAACGTCCGGCCGGGCCTGCTGGTCCCCTGGTGGCTGGTGTCCAACTTCTTCTACAAGTTCATGGGCCGCGCCCTGCGCGACTTCGCCCTGCCGCTGGTGCTGCTGACCATCGCCCTCAACCTGGCCGTGGGGCTGCTCGTCGGCGACCTCGGCCGGATCGCCTACCTGGGCAACCGGGCGGTGCGCTGGGTGTCGTCGTTCGTGCTCACCGACCTGGCCCTGCTGGCGCTGCTGTCCACCTTCCTCGGCCGCAGCTTCCGCCGGGCCGCGGCCGCCTACGGCCTGCCCACCCCCGACGAGGCCGAGGACGAGGCCCAGGCCCGCAAGGGCGACCTGCCCGAGCTGCTGGCCCGCCGCGACCGGGCGGCGTCCGTCCTGGTCACCGGCCACACCCACGAGCCGGGGGTCATGCGCCTGCCCGGGGGCCGGGTGGCGGCCGACGCCGGCTGCTGGGTCCGGGGGCTGGTCCCGGTGCGGGCCTGGCTGTCGCTGCCGCCGGTGTTCGTCCCCACCTACCCGGTGAACTGGGTCGACATCCAGGCCGGGGGCGAGGGCGTGGCCGTGGAGCTGTGGGAGCGGCGCCTGCCCGTGACCCGCCGCCTGGGCCGGATCGAGCAGCTGGTCGCCCGCCGCCCCCTCCCCCCCGCCGACGCCGCCCCCGCCCAGGTGGTGGCCAGGGCGGTCGTGTGACACCGGCCCAGCCGGCAGGTGACAGCGCCGGGCTACCGGGATCCCAGCCGCCGGAATCGGTCGCCTTCGACCGCATCGCCGGGTCCTACGACGAGACCCGCGGGCTCCGGCCCGAAGTCTCCGAGCTGGTCGCCGACCGGATCGAGGCGGCCGCCGGGCCGGCGGCCCGCCTGCTGGAGATCGGCGTCGGCACCGGCCGGGTCGCCCTGCCCCTGCACGGCCGCGGCCGCGAGATCACCGGGGTCGACCTGTCGCTGCCCATGCTGGAGCGCTACCGGGCCAAGGCGGCCGCCGCCGGGCTGCCCCCGCCGCCGGTCCTGCGGGCCGACGCCGGCCGGCTGCCGTTCCGCGACGCCTGCGTCGACGCCGTGCTCGAGGCCCACGTGCTGCACCTGGTCCCCGACTGGGAACGGGTGCTGGACGAGGTCCAGCGGGTGCTGGTGGCGGGCGGGATGCTGCTGCACGCCGGCGGCGGAGCCTACCAGCGGGGCAGCGGCAGCCCGCGCGACCAGGTCATCCGGCGCTTCGACGAGCTCGCCTTCGCCGGCGGGGGGACGCCGCGGATGGTCGGCGCCGCCTCCCGCCGCCAGGTGCTGGACGCCCTGGCCGCCAGGGGCGGGCGGGTCGAGGAGCTGGAGCCGGTCACCTGGGAGGAACCGGAGACCTACGCCGAGGCGCTGGGATGGGTCGAGGACCGCGTCTTCTCCGCCCACTGGCGCCTGCCCGACGAGCGCTGGCGGAGCGCCGCCACCCAGGTGCGAGGCGAGTTCGAGGCCGCCCATCCCGACGACCTGGACCTCCCGCATCCGACCAGGCACACCTTCACGTTCACGGCGATCCGGTTCTGACGAGGTTTCCCGCCCGCCGGGACGGGGAATTGGGTGGGAGCCGTGAGGCGGGACGGGGGACGGGTACGGCGGCAGGGGATCCGCCCATTGGGAGGCCCCGTCCGATCCTCCCGTCTCACGCGCATAACTCCTAGAGGCGCGGCAGCACCTGCTCCGCGACCAGCTCCAGCTGCTCGTCCTCGAACACCGCGAACGGCAGGCCGGCGAAGGTGGCGATCACCTGCTCGACCCCGAGCTCCTCCCAGCCCCTGAGCTGGGCGAGGACCTCGTCGGGGGTGCCGACCAGCCGGGACGCGGCCCAGTCGCGCAGCTCGACCCCGTCCAGGATCCCGCCCGGAGTCCAGGCCTGGAGCCGGCGCCAGCGCCCGACCAGGTCGTCGGCGTCCCTGCCGACCAGGGTGTTCAGCCCCAGCGAGCGTCGCACCTCCCCCGGGTCGCGGCCGGCGCGCCCGCAGGCGGCGGCCAGCACCCCGGACCGCTCCCGGTAGTCCTCGGGCGTCACCGCCCAGCACAGGTTCCAGCCGTCGGCGGCCCGCGCCACCACCCCGAGGAGCCGGTCGCCGCGGCCGCCCACCCACAGCGGCGGGCGCGGCCGCTGCACCGGGCCGGGGACGACCGGCGCCTGCTCGGCCCGGTAGAAGCGGCCGCTGAACGACGCCGGCTGGTCCGCGTCGGTGAGCAGCGCCGACAGCACCCCGAGGGCCTCCTCGAGCATGGCCAGCCGTTCGCCGGGCCGCGGGAACGGCAGCCCGTTCTCGAGGAACTCGGCCTCGTTCCAGCCGGCCCCGAGGCCGAGGTCGAGCCGGCCGCCCGACAGCTGGTCGAGGGTGGCGGCCATCTTGGCCAACAGCGTCGGCGGCCGGAACCCGGTCGCCAGGACCAGGGTGCCGAGCCGGACCCGGCTGGTCCGCACGGCCAGGGCGGACAGGGTGGTCCAGCACTCGGGGGTGCCCTGGCGGCCGACGAGGCCGCCGTACCGCTCCAGGTCCAGCCAGAAGTGGTCCGAGACCCACACCTGGTGGAAGCCGGCGGACTCGGCCAGCTCCGCATACCGGGCGATCCGGTCGAAGGTGGCCGGCTGCTGGTCGGGGAACGAGATGTCGTAGTGGGGAAGGGCGATTCCCAGCTTCATGGAAGGCAGTCTTCCGGTGTCGCCACCACCCCGTCAACGCGGGGCCGTTGGCTGGCGATAGAGACGGGGCCCCCGTCGTCCTTGGCGTCCCCTTGCGGATCCCTCGCTTCGCGACTAGCTTACATGATTACAACGTTGCGGAGCAGGAAGGAGCGGCGCATGAGCGTGCTCGACGAGCTGGAGCAGGCCGTCCGGCAGGTTGCGGAGCGGGTCGGGCCCTCGGTGGTCGGGATCGGCCGGGGGCGGGGGCGCGGGTCCGGGGTGGTGCTGGCCGACGGGCTGGTGGCCACCAACGCCCACAACATCCGGGGCGAGGAGACGACCGTCGTGTTCGGCGGCGACCGCAGCGCCGTCGGGCGGGTGGCCGGGGTCGACGTCGACGCCGACCTGGCCGTGATCGCGGTCGACACCGGCGGGGCGCCGGCCATCGCCTGGGCCGACGACGCCGCGGCGACGGTCGGGGCGGCGGTGTTCGCCCTGGCCAACCCGGGCGGGCAGCTGCGCGTGACCTTCGGGCTGGTCTCGGCGGTGGACCGCGCCTTCCGGGGACCGCGGGGGCGGCGGATCGCCGGCAGCATCGAGCACACCGCGCCCCTGCCCCGGGGCGCCTCGGGCGGGCCGGTGGTCGACGCCGGCGGCCGGCTGCTCGGCATCGACACCAACCGGCTGGGCGACGGCTTCTACCTGGCCCTGCCGGCCGACGCCGAGCTGCACCAGCGCCTGGACGCCCTCGGCCGGGGCGAGTCCACGGCCCGGCCCCGGCTCGGCGTCGGCGTCGCCCCGGCAAGGGTGGCCAGGCAACTGCGCCGGTCGGTGGGCCTGCCCGAGCGGGACGGCCTGCTGGTCCAGGTGGTCGAGGACGGCGGACCGGCCGACCAGGCCGGCCTGCGCACCGGCGACCTCCTGGTCGAGGCCGGCGGCCGGCCGCTCACCGACGCCGACGAGCTGCACGAGGCGCTCGACCAGGTCGGCGAGGACCAGGCCCTCACCCTCCGCGTGGTCCGGGGCACCGACGAGCTGACGGTGACGGTCAGGTTCGGCGGCAGCACCGCCGAGCAGGTGGGCAGCGCCTAGGTCCCCGTCTCCCCCATCGGCTCGACCCATTGGGAGCGCCAGGCCGGCGGCTCGAACGGCTCGGCGTAGTAGCGGGTGTCCTTCCAGATCTTGCCGTCGCGGAACTCCACGATCATGGCCACGTTGAAGACCTGCCCGCCGCCGTAGTCGGACCGGCCCTCGATCACCCAGACGTCCCCGGACCCGGCCACCCGGCGCGGGGTGATGGTCGGCGGGTTGGGATAGGCCTCCTGGAACGCTCGCATGTTCTCGCGGCCGCGGATGCGCTCGCCCGACTGGGGCATCTCCATCACGTAGTCGGGGTGGCGGAGCTCGTACTCGGCCTCGGGGCTGAGATGCTCGAGCCGCTCGAAGAACAGCTCGCGGACCTCCTGCTCGTCCAACTGCCCTCCTCTCGGTGAACCGGTGTCAGCGGCGGGCGCGGACCGCGGCCAGGAGCGCCGTGGCCACCGCGCCGGCGCCGGCGGCGGTCAGGGCGAGCTGGCGGGGGCGGTCGTGGTCGGCGATGGCCTGGCGGGCGGCCAGGTCGCCGCAGGCGCCGTGGACCCCGGCGCCGGGGGGGACGCTGGCGCCGGCCAGGTAGAGGCCCTTGACCGGGGTGCCCCAGCGCCACCAGGACGGACCGGGGCGGAACAGGAGCTGCTGGTCGATGGCGAACGAGCCGGCGGAGATATCGCCCCCGGCCAGGCTGGCGTCGGCCGCCTCCAGGTCGGCCGGGCTCCAGGCCCTGCGGGCCAGGACCCGGTCGCGGAACCCGGGCGCGTGGGCCTCGATGGCCGCCTCCATCCGCTCCAGGAACGGCTCGGCCGACCGGTCCCAGCCGGCCTTGGCCCGGGGCCGGGCCGCGTCCGCGGTCGGGACCGACGGGACGTGGGCGTAGCCCCACAGGGTGTGCTTGCCGGCCGGGGCCCGTGAGGGGTCGGCCAGCGACTGCTGGCCGAGGATGAGCGTCGGCTTGCCCGGCAGCAGGCCGTGCGCGGCCTCCCAGGCGGAACGGCTCATCTCGGTCAGGGTGTCGCCGACGTGGACGACGCCGGCCCGGCGGCACTCCTCGGCCGCCCACGGCACCTGGCCGTCCAGGGCCCAGTCGACCTTGAAGGTCCCGAGACCGGGCCGGTAGTGGCGGACCTCGGCCAGGGCCCGGGGCGGGAACGACTCCGGCCCGGCCAGCCGGACCAGCGCGCCGACGTCCAGGGCGCAGAGCACCGCCCGGCGGGCGCTGACCGTGTCGCCGCCGGCCTCGACGGCCACCGCCCGGCCCCTCTCGACCACGATCCGGTCGACCCGGCGGCCGGTGGCGATCTCGACCCCGTCGTGACGCGCCTTGGCGGCCAGGCCGGCGGTGATCATCCCGGTGCCGCCCTCGACCACCGGCATGCCGAAGCGCTGGCCGAGCATGGAGAGCAGCAGGGCGTAGATGCCGGTGCCCGGCTCCTCGGGCTGGAGGTCGGCGTGCATGGCCGGGCCGGTCAGGAACGCCTTGGCCTGCTCGGACTCGAAGCGGTCGACGACCGCGCTGACCCCCGAGACGACCAGGCGGGCGAACTGGAGGCCGCCCGACAGGCGCAGCCGCCCCACCACCCTGAGCAGCTCCTCGAACGGCCAGCGCTGCATCTGGGCCCGGAGGAAGTGCTTCATGACCTCGCCGAACGCCTCGTCCAGGGCGAACCAGGCCGCCCCGTCGCCCAGGTGGACCTTGTCGATCGAGGCGGCGGTCTCGCCCACCGAGCGGCCCAGGGCGATCGCCTGGTTGCCGGGGAACGGGTGGGCGGCCGGCAGCTGGGCGTGGACGAAGCGCACGCCGTAGGGGGCCAGGTCGCGCCCGACGATCGAGGGCGACGGCGCCACCAGCGGGAAGAAGGCGGCCCCGAAGTCGTGCCTGAACCCCGGCAGGGTGCTCTCCAGGGTCCTGGCCGCCCCCCCGAGGTCGTCGTTGGCCTCCAGCAGGCACACCGACCAGCCCGCCTCGGCCAGGCGGATGGCGGCGGCGAGCCCGTTGGAGCCGCCGCCGCAGACGATCGCGTCGTAGTCGGCCATCACCCCGAGCCTACTCTGCTCGCGACGGCGAGGCGTCCCGGCGGTCGCTACACTCCAGGAAGAAGGGCGGTTTCGCCCGGCACGGCTCAGAAGGGACCGGTTCTGATGGTCACGCGTGATGAGGTCATGACAGCGCTCGGGCAGGTGATGGACCCGGAGATCCACCGGCCCATCACCGACCTGGACATGGTCAAGGACGTCTCCCTCGACCCGGGCGGCCTGGTCACCGTCGAGGTGCTGCTCACCGTCGCCGGCTGCCCGCTGAAGGACCGGATCACCAGGGACGTCACCGCGGCCGTGTCCCCGCTGCCCGGGGTCACGGGGGTCAAGGTCGACCTCGGGGTGATGACCGAGGACCAGCGGCAGGCCATGGTCACCCGCCTGCGCGGCCCGGGCGCGGACCAGCAGCAGAAGAAGATCACCTTCTGGGGCGACGAGTCGACCACCAGGGTGCTGGCCGTCGCCTCGGGCAAGGGCGGGGTCGGCAAGTCCTCGGTGACCGTCAACCTGGCCGCCGGCCTGGCCGCCCAGGGGCACCGGGTGGCGGTGATCGACTGCGACATCTACGGCTTCTCGGTCCCGCGCATGCTCGGCGCCACCGGCCAGCCGGTCGGCTTCAACGGCATGATCATGCCGCTGGAGGCGCACGGGGTCCGGGTCATCTCGATCGGCTTCTTCCTGCCCCCGGGCAAGCCGGTGGCCTGGCGGGGCCCGATGCTGCACCGGGCCATCCAGCAGTTCCTCACCGACGTCTACTGGGGCGACCTGGACTACGTGCTCGCCGACCTGCCGCCCGGCACCGGCGACGTCTCCATCTCGCTGGCCCAGATGCTCCCCGGGGCCGAGATGCTGCTGGTCACCACCCCCCAGGAGGCGGCCGAGCGGGTGGCCGTGCTGGCCGGCAACTTCGCCCAGCAGAACGGGATGAAGGTCACCGGCGTGATCGAGAACATGAGCTACTTCGTCTGCCCGTCCTGCGACGAGCGCCACCAGATCTTCGGCAGCGGCGGCGGCGAGACCCTGGCCGGCGAGCTCGGCACCACCCTGCTCGGCCAGATCCCGATCGACGTGCGCCTGCGCGAGGGCGCCGACACGGGCAAGCCGCTGGTCGTCTCCGACCCCGACGCCCCGGCCAGCCAGGCCCTGCTCGAGGTCGCGGCCGCCCTGCCGCCCCTGCCCCGTTCGCTGGTCGGCAAGCGGCTGACGCTGCTGACATAGGCTCGGAGTCGACCTTCGGCCGACGATCCACCCGTTCCGACCGGCAGGTTCGCCGGTCGGGTCAGGTCGCCTCGGGGTCGACCGGGGGCGGTCCGAGGTCGGCGGTGCTGGACGTGGAGTCGCCCTCGGCGGCGGGCTTGGCGTCCTCCGCGGCCCCGTCCCCGGTGCCCTTGGGGCCGCCGTTCTGCTCGGCGTCGAGAGCGGCCTTGAGCTGCTCCCGCTCCCGTTCCAGCTCGGCCATCTGGCCCTCGACGTCCATCAGCTCGCGCACGTAGTCGCGGGCCTGGGAGCGCAGCGACCCGATCCGGAGGTCGGGCAGGTTCAGGTCCTTGAGGTCGGTCTCGTCCTTGAGCTGGTCGAGCGCGTCCTGGGTGGTGAGCCGCAGCCGGCCCAGCCAGCGCCCGGCCTGCCTGGCCATCTCGGGCAGCCGCTCGGGCCCGAACAGCAGCAGCGCGACCAGCACGATGGCCACGATCTCGCCCAGCCCGACGTTGAACACGGCCCGGTCCCCCTATCGCTCCGGCCGGTCGGTCGGGGTGACCGGCAGGACGAGCTGTTGCCCGCGGCGGACCACCGTGACCTCGACCGGCACGCCGATCTCGGCCCGTCGCTCGGCCACGGTCAGCTGGTCCCTGGCCGGGATCGGCTGGTTGCCGAAGCGGATGATCAGGTCGCCCCGGCGCAGGCCCGCCTCGGCGGCCGGGCTGCGCGGCGCCACCCGGCCGACCAGCGCCCCGGCCCGGTTGCCGAGCCGGTAGCGGGCGACCAGCGCCGGGGTCAGCTCCGCGCCCGCCTCCACGCCCAGGAACGGCACCCTGATCGGCCTGCGGGCGACCAGGGCCGTGGCCACCTCGAGGGCCTCGTCGATCGGGATGGCGAACCCGACCCCGGCGTTGGCCTCGCTGTCGCCGTTGGTCGCGATCGCCGTCGAGATGCCGACGACCTCGCCGTTCGCGTTAGCCAGGGCCCCGCCGGAGTTGCCCGGGTTGATGGCGGCGTCGGTCTGGATGGCGTCGACCAGCTCGCGTTCCTCTTTCCCACCCTCGCCGCTGGGCACCTTCACCACCCGGTGCAGGGCCGACACGATCCCGGTGGTGACCGAGCTCTGGAACCCGAACGGGCTCCCGACCACGATCGTGGTGTCCCCGACGCGCAGGTCGCCCGACCTGCCGACCCTGGCCACGCTCAGCCCGGACCGCTTCACCTTCAGCACGGCCAGGTCGGTGTTCAGGTCGCGGCCGATGAACCGGGCCCTGAGCGGCTCCGAGGTCGACAGGGTGACCCCGATGGTCCGCGCCCCGTCGACCACGTGCGCGTTGGTCAGCACGTAGCCGTCCTTGCCGAAGATCACCCCCGACCCGGTCGCCTTGCCGGTGTCGGACCGCGCCTCGATCTTCACCACCGCCGGCAGCACCGACCCCAGCACCTGCTGCAGCTGGGTTCCGGCCGCCCCCGGGTCCCGGGGCGCCGCCGCGGCGGTCACCGGGGTCGCCGGGTCGCCGGTCGCCCCCGTCGCCCTCCCCAGCAGATCCGGGTCGCGGGTCGCGACCACGCCGAGCACCCCGCCCACCAGCCCGCCGACCAGCGCCACCGCCAGCACCAGGGCCACCAGCCCGGCCCGCCGCCGGCCCTTCTGCTTCGGCACGGCCGCCGGGTCCGGCGCCGGCCGGTGGTCGGCGGGGGTGGGTCGCCGCTGAGGCCGCCGTGGGGGCGGGCTGATCTCCGGATACTCCGGCGGCCGCCGGGCCGGCGGCGGCAGGGGCCGCTCGGCCGGCCGGGGAGGCGGTGGTTCCAGGAACCCGAGTCCCGGCCCGCCATCGGGAGAGGCGGTGGGTCGCGGGGGCGGCTGGTCGAGGAAGGCGTGCCCCGGTGCGCCGGCCGGTGGGGCGGTGGGTCGGCCGGCGGGTCGCGGTGGCGCGGAACCCGCGAACCCGGGGCCAGCGGCGCCGTCCGGGTGGGCGGTGGAGCGGTCCGCCGTCTGGGGAGCCGAAGGGTCCACCGGTCGGGCCCGGAACGCCACCGGCGGCGACCCCGGGGCACGGCCGACGGTCGGGTCCCGTTCGACCTCGGCCCAGGTCCCGGCATCCGCGGGCGGCGGCCCTCCAGCATCAGCAGGAGCGTTCCGGCGCCCGGCCTCGGCCTCGAACGCTCCGAGACGGTTCAGTCTCGCGGCGGCGCCCTCGGATGATTCCGCGCGCCCGGCCGCGCCATCGGGCCGGCGGACGGCACCCGCGGGCGGTCCCAGTCGATCGTCGACCGGCACGTCCGGCCGCCGAGCTGGGGGCGCAGGCGCCTCCGTGGTGCCCTCCGGCCGCCGGGCCGGTGCCACGGGCGTATCTGCGGTCCCGTCCGGCCGCCGGGCGACGGTCCCGGAAGCGTCGGCCGGGGGGTCTGAGCGCCGGCCGGCACCCGCCGGGGGTCCGGTGCCGTCAGCCGGACGTTCCGGCGCCTGGGCCGGGGCGACCGGCCGTTCCGCACGGCGGTCGGGTGGCGTGTCCGGGCGCCGGGCGGCTTCCCCGCCCACGTCGAGTCGGCCCACGGGAGCCGGCGGGCCAGCCGCGGCCACCGTCCCCGCCGGCCGCGGCTCCGGCCCGCCGCCGAACCAGGTGTCAGAAGGCGACGGCCCCGGCTCGCCATCGCCGCTGGCCGGGGGCGCGGATCCAGGCCCTGGGCCGCCATCGGCGGCGGACGGGGGTCGATCGGCGGCACCGGTGCGAGCGGCTGGTGGTTCCGCTACCGCCCCAGAGTCCGGCTCGCGAGCCGCCGGTCGGGCTTCCCGCGGCGTCGACTCCGCCGTCTGCTCCGGCATCCCGGCGGAGCTCGGAGAGTCCTCGCCCGGGGGGCCGTCCCCTGGTCGTGGCCGACCCGCCACCACGGTCGATGCCGGATCCCGGCCCTCCTTGCCATCCGGAACCACGCGGGCAGCGGCATCCAGCGCCGGCTCACGCTCGGCCCGGAGGTCGCCTCGCCTCCCAGGCTCCGGCCCCAGATCGGCCGCACCCTCCGATGCCGGTTCGCGGCCAGCTTGCCGGTCAACCCGGCTCCCAGCTCCCGGGTCCGATCCGACCCCACGCTCCGATGTGGGGCCACCGGTGACCCTCGGGTCCCGACCCTGCCCTTCCCGACCCTGCTCTTCCCCCGACCCGCCACCGGACGCCGGAACCGGGCCGCTCCGGATCTCCGCGCCGGGCGGAGGCTCGGCGTCGCGAACCGGCCCGCGCGCGGCCGCCGGTAGGGGGTCGTCCTCCGTCTTCGCCGGACCCGTGTCGGAGTGGGGCGACGGTGGCGCCTCGGCTCCGGCCGGTCCGGCGCTGGGAGCCGGCGACGCCTGGCCGTCAACCGGAGCCGGCACCGGCACGGGACCCGCCAACGGCTGGGGGTCCGGCGACCGGTCGAGACCCGGCGACCGTGCGGGAGCCTGGGCCTCCGCCCGCCCTGGCGCCGGGGCGCCCTCGGACGGGGCCATGGTCGGCGTGGGAGCGGAGCGAACCTCGCCAGCCGGTTCCGGCGGAGCGGGGCTCGGCTGCGGGGCCTCGGCCGGGCGACGGGCGGCGAACGAGCCGGCCGGTGCCGGAGGGGCCAGCGGCGCGGCGTCCGACCCCCGCCCCTCGGGCGATTCGGCGCCGGAGAGCTGACCCGGGTCGGAGGGCGATCCGGATCCGGGCGGATCGACCGGTTCTGGGCGGTCCGGGTCGAGGCGCCCTGGCCCGGGGGTGGGGTCGGTCGTTCGGTCCACGCAAGCTCCCTCGTGCGGCCCCCCGGACGGGCGTCGCGCCCAGCCTATCGGGGCGGGAGCGCTTCCGCGACAGGCCTTGTCCACAACCTGGGAGGGTCCCATACCGCCGGCCGCCGCGGAGGGTTACGCTGGACCCGTCCCGATCGCAGCCTTGCAGCTTCAAAGGAGTCGCCGTGGCCACCCAGGCCGACGCCATCGCCGCGTACCTCGCCGAGCTGACGGTGGTCGAGGACGATGTCCTGCGCCATGCCCGAGAGCGGGCGTCCGCCGGTGGCATGCCGCCCGTGTCGGCCGACGCGGGGGCGTTCCTGCGCTTCGCCGCCAGCTGGGTCGGCGCCCAGGCGGCGGTCGAGATCGGCTCGGGCGCCGGGTACTCCGGGGTCTGGATCGCGCGCGGCCTCGCGCCCAAGGGCATCCTCACGACCATCGAGGCCGACCCAGGGCACCAGCGGCTGGCCAAGGAGACCTACGAGGAGGCCGGCGTCCCCAGCCGGATCCGGGCCATCCTGGGCCGCGCCCTCGACGTGCTCCCGAGGCTCACCGACGGCGGGTACGACCTGGCGTTCCTGGATGCGAAGAAGTCCGAGTACCCCGAGTACCTGGAGCACGCGCTGCGCCTGCTGCGACCCGGCGGGGTGATCATCGCCGACAACGTGCTGTGGTCGGGACGGGTCGCCGACCCGGAGGTGACCGACCCGGACACCGAGGGGCTGCGGGCCTACGCCCGCCGCATCGCCGCGGACGACCGGCTCGACTCGGTGATCCTCACCGTCGGCGACGGGCTGGCGGTGTCCCGGGTGCGCCGCAACGAAGAGCTGGAGGCCTGAACCGGCTCGTGACGACGACGTACATGGGCGGGCGGAGCGGCCCGCCGGATGACGACGAGCGGCCCCTCCGCGGCCTGCCCGGCGGTCGCGCCCGCCCACGCCCGTTCCCGCCCAGCCCCACCCCACCCGACGACGGCCAGGCCGGCGGTCCCGCCGGCGGCGACGGCGACCAACCCGTCGAACGGGTCCCCGGCGGGTCCAAGCACGGCGACCGACCCGCCCGGCGGCCTCTTGGCGGCGGCGGCGGGTCGGGGCTGGGCGGGAACGGCGGGGCGGTGCGGCCGCTGCGGGTCGTGCCCGGGGGTGCCGCTCCGCCGCTGCGGCTGATCCCGGGCGGGGCGGGGGCGCCGACGGAGCTGGGTGACGGGGACGGCCAGGCCCCCGACGGCGTCCTGACCATCTCCCCGCCCCTGCCCGTGCCCCAGCCTGCCGGCGGGGCCCGTCGCCGTTCCCGGCCAAGGCGGCGCTGGCTGGCGGTGGTCCTCGCCCTGCTCCTGGTGGCCGGGCTGGCCGCGACCGGCCGGCTGGCCGCCGAGCGACCCCGCACCGGCGCGCCCACCGCTCCGGCGACGACCGCCTCGCCCGGGTCGGTCCCCTCGGGCCGGCCCTCGCCGATCGTGGCCACCATCCCGACTGGCGGCTTCTCCTCCGCCATGGCCGCCGGCGCCGGGGCCCTCTGGGTCGTCGGCAGCGACGAGGTCATCCGCATCGACCCGGCCACCGACACGGTGGCGGCCAGGGTCCCGGTCCGCGCGACCGGCTCCGGCCCGGCCGCCGTGGCCGTCGGGGCCGGAGCCGTCTGGGTGCCGGTGGCCGTCCCCGGGGCCCTGCTGGGCATCGACCCCGACCACGACAAGGTCACGGCCAGGATCCCCCTTGGCGGGCCACTCCGCGGGCCCATGTCGGTGGCCGCGACCCGCGACACGGTCTGGGTCGCCTGCTGCGGCGACGCCGGCGCACCCACGCCCGGCGGCCGGCTGCTCAGGGTCGACCCGGTCCGCAAGCGGGTCGTCGCCGACATCGCCCTGCCGGCCGCTCCCGTGGCCGTCGCCGCCGACTCGTCGGCCGCCTGGGTGGCCACGGCCGGCGGCCAGGTCCTCATGGTCAGCCAGAAGCGGAACCGGATCGCGGCCACCATCGACGCCGGCGGCCCGCCCGGCTTCAGCCAGACGATCGCCGTCGGGACCGGCGGGGTGTGGCTGGCCGACCCGTTCGACGAGCAGGTCGTCCGCATCGACCCGGAGACCCGGCGGGTGATGGCCCGCATCCCGGCCGGCGCCGTCACCGGCCTGGCCGTGACCCGGGACGCCGTATGGGCGCTCTCCTCCCTCGGCCTGGTCCGGGTCGATCCCGCCCAGGACCGGGTGGCGGCCATCGACCCGGACCCCGACCTGCGCCGCGCCCGCCTCGTCGCCGCGGACGGGGCCGCCGTGTGGACGTCCGGCTGGAGCTCGGTCTCACGGATCGACCCCGAGCTGGTGACGCCGTAGAACAGCGGCCCGATCCCGGCGCCGCCGGCAGCGTCGAGCCTTTGGGCAGCGCCGGGGCTTGCTCGCCGCCCTCGGTGGCCACCGACCCCGCGACCCGGCTCGGCGTTGGCGAGGTCGTCGGTGAACCAGACGTGCATCACCTCGCCGCTGCGGCGGAAGACCTGGCCATCGGGACAGGCGCCGTCGACCGGCCGGCTCAGCTTGGCCCTGGTGGCGGGGTCGCGGCAGGACTCGTGGTCGTGCCAGCGGGTGATCGGGCCGCCAACGGCGGGGCCGCTCGCTCCCCTGGCCGCGGTGTACATGACGCCGACCAGGGTCAGGTGGTCGCCGGGCCCGGTCCAGTAGACGAGCGTCTCCGGACGCGCCGGGTCGAGCACCCGTCCGTCAGGGCGCCAGGCCGGGTTGGGCACGTGCCGGAACCGGACCCGCCGCCCGGGGCCCGCCTCGTCGTCCCGGAACCGGAAGCCGGCCGCCTCGGCCGCCCCAGGGTCGCGCCAGCGCTCGGCGTTGGCCGCTGAGGCCTTCCACAGGGCCTCGGCCCTGGCCCGCTCGTCGGCGGTGGCCGCGGCCACGTCGGGGAGGTTGGGGCCGCGGGCGGGCTCCGCCATGCCGGAGCCGTCCGCGCCCCCGGCCGTTCCCGCGGCCGCCGCCGTGGACGTGGGCGGCGGCCGCCGGGTCACTGTGGGCGGCCACCGGGCGTGGTCCTGGTGGGCCTCCGGCGCCGGCCGCCCAGACCCCGGTCCCCCGGCTCAGGCCGGGAAGAAGTAGACCTTGGCCGCGAACTCGGCCGCCAGGGCCATGATCACGGCCAGGTAGAACATGCCGGTGGCGGCCTGGATGGAGTTGCCCTTGACCAGCACCCGGATGAAGGAGGCCATCAGCCCGACCAGCAGCACCAGGCCGACGGCC
>DASUPQ010000458.1 GCA_036280995.1 Actinomycetota bacterium
GCACGACCGTCAGCTGCGTCAGCGAGGTCGAGATCCCATGACCTCTCGGACGAGGCCGGTTATGGGTTCCGTGAGGTCGGACGGATGCGACCTCTACTACGAGGAGGTGGGCGAGGGCGTACCGATCCTCCTGATTCACCCTGCCGGGTCGACGGCCTCGACCTGGGGCTACGCGACCGAGGAGCTCGCCCGGATCGGACGAGTGATCACCTACGACCGCCGGGGATATGCCCGGTCCGGCGGCCAACCGGCACATTCGATGTCCACGCATACGGCCGACGCTGCAGCGATCCTGGAGTCCTTGCGGGCCCCGCCCGCCGTCGTGGTCGGTACCAGCGCCGGGGCGGCCATCGCCGTCGACCTCGCGGTGCGTCGTCCCGACCTGGTGCAGGCGGTCATCGCCCATGAGTTCCCCTGGCGATTCACGCGGCATCTTCCTACCGCTTCGCAGGTCGCGGCGCTCGCCAGAATCGGATCGCTCGCTCTCCGCGGCCGCCAGAGCGACGCCGCCGAGGCATTGTTGCGCTCCGCCTACAGCTACCGTGACGGTGGCACCGCTTGGGACGCCTTTCCCGAGGAGTGGCGGCGGGTCGCCAGGGACAACGCCAGGGCAGCCTTAACGGACTTCCGCAACTCCATCGGCGTCTATCCGTCCCGGACGGAGCTCGCGACCGTCCATGTCCCAGTGGTGTGCAGCTACGGCGCGCGGAGCCCCACCAGCATGTTCCGGCTCGTCCGATCGCTCGCCGCTGCCATCCCCGATGCGAGAACGCATCGCATCGAAGGGGCCGGCCACGCAGCGCCCTTCGATGCAACAACCAACTTCGTCCGACTGGTCGCCGACACCATCGGAAAGGAGCAGAAGATGAGCGCCTACAGTGAGCTCTTGGACTACTACGTCGAGCGGTACAACGCGGGTGATCTCGACGCCGTCATGGAGCTGTACGCCGAAGACGCCGTCCAGATCATGCCCGATGGCATCTTCGAGGGCCGGGACGCGATCCGGGCGCGGCTCGCCCAGGACTTGGTCGCTGTCCCGGATGCCGTCCACACCGTGAGGAGCTTCGTCGAGCAGGGCGACGCGTTCGCGGACGAGTGGACCTTCGCGGGAACGCAGACCGGTCCGTTCCTGCTGCCGGATGGCACCGAGCTCCCGCCCACCGGCAAGCGGGTGGAGGTCAAGGGCATGGAGTTCGTGCAGATGCGCGACGGAAAGATCGTCGTCGACAACCTGTACTACGACTACCTGGGGATCGCGGCCCAGCTCGGTCTCCTCCCGCAGGCCGCGACGGCGTGATCGAGCGGTGATGCGCTGACCGCATGGACGAAGAGAGGGGTGGCGTGATGGCCGAGCCACGGCTCCTGGACCGGTTGACCGCATCCGACCTGTTCATGCTGCTGTGGGACGACCACGGCTGGTCCAGCGACATCGGCGGGCTGGCCATCCTGGACGGCACCGGCCTGCTCGACCGCGACGGTCACCTCCGGATCGAGGCGGTCCGCCGGCACCTCGAGCCAAGGTTGGCCGCGGTGCCGCGCTTGCGGCAGCTGCTGTCCCGGCCCCGGCTGGGGCTGGGCTGGCCCCTGTGGGTCGACGCTCCCTGCTTCGACCTCGCCGACCACATCCGAGTCCACCCACTTGGCCCTCCCGCCGACGAGGCCCAGCTGCTGGAGGCATGCCAGGAACTGGCCCGCCGGCGGCTGGAGCTGGCCCGGCCGCTGTGGGAGCTGTGGCTGCTGCCCGGCCTGCCACAGCGACGGGTCGGCGCGCTCTTGCGGCTGCATCACGCCGTTGCCGACGGCGCCGCGGCAGCGGCCGCCTTCGGGGCACTGCTGGACCTGACCCCCGACGCGCCGAGTCCGGCCGCGCCACCGTGGACGCCGACCCCGATCCCGACCGCCGGTGAGCTGCTCCGCGACAACCTGCGCCGGCGCCGCCAGGAACTGGGTCGCGGTTGGTCGGGCCTGGCCCATCCCAGGAGGACGCTCCGCCGGGCCCAAGCGGCCTGGCCGGCGTGGCGGGAAGTCCTTGCCGACAAGCCTGCCCCACCGACCAGCCTGAACCATCCGGTCGGCACCCGCCGCCGGCTGGCCATCGTCCGCGGCCGCCTGGATCGCACCAAGCAGCTCGCCCACGCCCACCACGCGACGGTCAACGACGTGGTCCTGGCCGCGGTGGCCGGCGGCCTGCGGCAGCTCCTGGCCAGCCGCGGCGAGGACGTCCGGGGGCTCATGCAGCGGGCCATGGTGACCATCTCCGTGCACCACGAGCAGCCGGGGCAGGCCCAGGGCAACCAGCCCGGGTGGATGATGGTGCCGCTGCCGCTGGGCGAGCCCGACCCGGTCCGCCGGCTCGAGCGGATCGCGGCCGAGACGGCCGCCCGCAAGCACAAGCCGCGTCCGGAGGCGGGCACCGGGATCTTCCGGTTCATCGCCGTCCAGCGCGCCTGGTACCGGCACTTTCCCCGGCAGCGGTCGGTCAACCTGGTCGTGAGCAACGCCCCGGGGCCGCCGGTGCCGCTGTACCTGGCCGGGGCGCGGCTGCTGGAGCTGTTCCCCATGATGCCGACGATGGGCAACCGGACCCTGGTCGTCGCCGTGGTGTCCTACGCCGGGCAGCTCAACCTCACCGCCGTCGCCGACCGGGACGGCTGCCCGGACCTGGAGGTGTTCACCCAGGGCGTG
>DASUPQ010000459.1 GCA_036280995.1 Actinomycetota bacterium
ACGGGGTTCGTCCACCAGTCCCTCCAGCCGGCGGGCCACAAATCGCGAGCGCCACTTGATGACCGTGGACCGGGCCACCCCCAGGTGCTGGGCGACCTTGGTATTGCTGCGACCTTCGGCGCAGGCCAGCACGATCCGGCAGCGCTCGGCCAACGCCTGGCTGGAGGTGGGTCGTCGAGCCCAGCGCTCCAGGGTGGTGCGCTCCTCGTCGGTCAGCACCAGCTCGGGGAGCTTGGGGCCACGGCGGCGCGGTCGGATGTCAGCAGTGGCGTCCATCCCTAGACACTAACAAACCGTCCACGCACCAACGACTCAGGACACTAGGCGGGTGCGGTCACACGGCGACGGCGACGGCGGCCGCCGGGGCGGCGCGCGCCGGTCCGGGCCGGCCGTGAGGTGGTCGGATCGACCGGCAGGGGTGGAGTGGCGACACCGGCGCGCCGGTGCAGCCTGGCGACCTCGGTGGCCTGTTCGGGCAGGACCAGGGTGATCACGGTGCCGGCAGCGCCGGCGCGTGCCGTGCGCCCCGAGCGGTGCAGGTAGGCCTTGGGCTCGGCCGGTGGGTCGAAGTGCACGACGAGGTCGATCCCGTCCACGTGGATGCCGCGGGCGGCGATGTCGGTGGCCACCAGCACCGGGACCGTGCCGGCGGCGAAGGCGCCAAGGGCACGGGTTCTGGCCGGTTGGGGCAGGTTGCCGTGCAGGGCGCCAGCCCGGATGCCGGCGTGCTCCAGCTGGCGTGCCAGGCGGGCGGCGCGGTGCTTGGTGCGGACGAACACCAGCGTCCGGCCAGGGCGGCCCGCGAGCTCGGCCGCGACCGCGACCTTGTCGGTTGCCTTCACGGTGCGGATCTGGTGGTCCATCCGGGCGGCGGCTGCGGTGGGCGCGACCGTGTGCCGCACCGGGTCGGTCAGGTAGCGGCGGACGAGGGTATCGACCTGGCCGTCGAGGGTGGCTGAGAACAGCAGCCGCTGACCTCCGGGCGGGACGCGGTCCAGCAGCGAGGTGACCGCGGGCAGGAAGCCCATGTCGGCCATGTGGTCGGCCTCGTCAAGGACGGCGGTGGCGACCGCGTCCAGCGAGCAGGCGTCCTGGCCCAGCAGGTCCAGCAGCCGCCCGGGGGTGGCGACGACGACGTCGATACCGCGCCGGAGCTCCTGGGCCTGGCGGCCGAGCGGCACGCCGCCGTAGACGGCCAGCAGCCGCAGGTTGAGCACGGCGGCCAGCGGGAGGAGTTCGTCGTGGACCTGGTCGGCCAGCTCCCGGGTCGGGACCAGCACCAGGCCGCGAGGCTGCCGCGCCCGCCGCTTGCCGCTTGCCGTGGCGGTCCGGACCAGCAGCGGAAGCCCGAAGGCAAGGGTCTTGCCCGAGCCGGTCTCAGCCCGGCCGAGGACGTCCCGGCCGGCCAGGGCGTCGGGCAGGGTGCGGGCCTGGATCGGGCGGGGGGTGGTGATGCCCCGGGCAGCCAGCGCCGCAGTCAGGATCGAGGGGACGCCGAGCTCGGCAATGGCGGTTCGGGGTGCGATGCGGGTCGGGATCGAGGTGGTGGGGGTTGCGGGCAAGTGGGAACGACACTCCGTTCGGGGTGGGTCGGGCGCCCCAAGTGTCGGACGGCGCGCGGACGACCTGCGCCGGGAACCGGCGTGCGTACGAACGAAGTACGTGGCTTGTGACGACCGCGAGGACAGATCGCCCTCGCTCGAAAGCGTATGTGGCGAGGATAGCAGACCACCTGGACGGAACCGGGTACCCGCGGGGTGCTCGTGCCTCGCCGGGTCAGTTCAGGGCTGGTGTCAGGGCTGCCCCTCCGAGGCAGGCGACCGCGCTGTCCGCCGCGGGGTCGCGGGCGACCAGGCGGCCGACGTGGACCCAGGGATGCGGCGCATGACGTTGAGCCGGCGCAGGCTGGCGGCCTGCTGGAGCTGCTCGCCCAGGTTGTCGAGCAGGCTGGTGGCGGGAACCGCCGGCTCGGCCGCCAACCGTTCGATCAACCCGTCCACCATCACATGGGCGAGCCGTTCGACCTCAGGATCGACAAGCGGGACCGGCTGGTTGGGCAACATCCGGGGTGTACCCCCAAGACGGGACATGCTCGGATCAACTCCTTTGACTCCTCGCGCCTGCTTCGGCCGGGCGTCGGATGACCGAGGTCGTCATCCCTGGACTGGGTGGGCGTCCAGGAAGCTGGTCAGGTCGCTGCCGTGGGCGTGCCAGTGCTGGCGGTTGAGGCTGGCCGGATCGGCCTGGGTGCAGGCGGGGTCGGCGTGGTGGGCGGCGCGCAGATGGTCAACCAGCTCGTGCCGGTCCTGCAGGAAGACCTCCCAGGTGTCCAGATAGGAGCGGACCGTCGCGATCATCCGAAGGCCTTCCTCGGCCGAGTGGTCGAGGATGGCCAACGTCAGCTGCTGCAGCAGCCCTGGGGACATGCCCCGGTCGTCGGGCGTGGTTCCCTCTGGGGTCATCGCGTCGGGGATGGCGGCCGGTCGCCGGCGGCCGAGGGATGATGCCGGTGGGCCTGGGTCCGGCGGGCCAGCTCCAGCTGCTCGGCCACGGCCGGGCTGACCGACCGCAGGACCAGGTCGCCGCCCTTGCGGCGGGTCCACTCCGACACCCGGGCCAGGATCTCGACCCCGGCCGAGTCGATCAGGATCATCCCCCGCAGGTCCAACACGATGTGGTGGTGGCCCTGGCCGACCAGGTAGCTCAGGTACCGCCAGAGCTGGCCGGCGGTCTGGGTGTCGATGTCGCCGCGCACGGTGACAACGGCGTCGCCGTCGGCGGGGGTAATCGCGGACTGCAACAGTGGGGCCATGGCGGCCTCCTCCCTTGGGAGGCAGCTGCCCGAACCGCCAGGCCAGCCGCCTCACGTCCCGCAGCCGGGTCGCTCGGGCGTTGCGGGCTACTGGGCGGCGACCGCCCGCACGTTGGCGGCCTGGGGGCCTTTCTGGCCCTGGGTGATGTCGAACTCGACGGCCTGGCCGTCCTGCAGCGAGACACCATCTTGGATGGCGCTGGCATGCACGAAGACGTCGTTGCCGGACTCGGGCTGGATGAAGCCGTAGCCCTTGTTGGCGTTGAACCACTTGACGGTTCCAACAGTCATGGGGATTGTCCCTCCCTCCGTCAGCTCGGAGGTGTCATCACGCCGACGCCGGGTGGCGCTGGCGGCAAAGGGACAAGCTCGACCGTGAACTACAAGTCAACCGTGAACCCGTGCTAACTCGAGGGTAGCACGACACCGGCCGCGCCGCCCCGCCGACCGGGTGCTCGTCATGCCAGTCCACGACGCAGACGACCTGGACCCACCCCAGCACCATCGTGGCTGCTCAGGTGGAAGCGGCCACCGTGCGATGGTCGCGAGACCAGGCCACTGCCGGCTAGCCCGCTGGGCTCCCGGTCCGGGTGATGACCCAGATGCCGCCAGCGCCCTGGCGGACGGGCTGGGCCAGGTAGAGGGTGGCCACCCACTCGGAGTTGCGGGGACCCACCCTGTAGGCGGCCGGGCCCACCTGGTGCGCCACCGGCTCGAACAGGTCGAGCTCGGTGGCCGCATACGAGATCGAGACGAGTTCGGGTGACAGCAGCCAGGCCTCGCCTGGGCGAGAGTCCTGACCGGCCACAGGCCGACAATGGTTCCCGGCGCCGGGACGCTGCGGGGAGCGGCGGCGGATTCGGGGTGATACACGCCGAGCGTGACCCAGGGACTGGTGTTGGGACCGCCGGTGCTGCTCCGGAGTGAACCAGGGAGTCCTACGCTGCCACTCACTGGTTGAGGACACAGGTGCGGATGCGATGCCGGTTTCGGATCGGCTGCGTTGGCGGCGGCCGTCCGCCCTCGAAGACGGCTACGTTCTGCTGGCCCAACAGCACAGCCTCACCGCCGCCGAGTCGCCCGCATAGTCCCGAGATTCACCAGCGTCCGGCTCCACCGGCAAGGTGCCGAACTTGCCGCCACGACTCACAAGGCGAAGCCAGGCAAGCCTCCTCGGGACCAGCCTCGCACACAAGGGATGACAAAGCCGACAGCAAGGCGAGCGAGACGCCCTGCTGGCCGTCTGACCTGCAGTACTGGAGCCCGAGGTCGGATTCGAACCGACGACGTTCCGACTACGAGTCGAAACGCCTCCGTCCAGCAGGTACCAGCCCGGCCGGTTCTGGCTGCTCACGTCGGCGGGGTCGTCAGTTGCGTGCTGTCCTGACATGCGGCGTTACGGCAGGGGAACGACCAGGAGAATGACCGGCCTGCCCGAGCGAGCCCGCCGGACGTGTACTACCTCCCGATTCGTACCCGAGCCGATCCAAGTTCCTTCTCGGTGCCTGCAGGGCGTGCGACGTCCGGTCAGCCGACGCGCCAGGAACAGCGTGTTCTCTCCACGAGTCCGCAGTATGCTCCCAGCGACCAACGTGGCTGTTGTCCGGCCGCCTGGTCGGCGACCTGGATCGAAGCCAGCGGGCCGGCGACCGTCTTGGGCGGCTCGACTGTGGCCAGGACGCCACAGCGTCAGGACTGCCATGCCCCAGCTCAGCAGCGAAGCCAGCGAGTTCAGCTGGCTGGTCGGCAACTTCGCCAGCCGCACCCCAGGAGTGGCCCACGCGCTGGTGGTGTCGGCCGACGGACTACCGGTCGCGACCTCCGAGCGCCTGGACCGGCCCAGGGCCGACCAGCTCGCCGCCATCGCCTCCGGGCTGGCCAGCCTGACCCAGGGTGGCGCCCGTTGTATGGATGGCGGGCTGGTCAAACAGACAGTGGTTGAGATGGACCGGGGCTTGCTGGTGGTGATGGCCATCAGCGACGGTTCCTGTCTAGCGGTGCTGGCTGGCTCGTCGTGCGATGTGGGCGTGGTTGCCTATGAGATGACCGTGCTGGTCAGCCGCACCGGCGAGGTCCTCACGCCCAGGCTGCGGGCCGAACTCCAAGACGCCCTCCCGCCATGAGCACCCATCCCCACCGAGTCCATGAAGGATCGCATCGTCGCCTGTCCTAATCGTCAGCAAGCCAGCAGCAGCTGGGCTCCCACCGGCGTAGCCGCCAGGTAGGCATGCCATGACCAGCGCCAACCATCCAGCAGCCGACCAGCAACGGGTCCGTCCCTATGCCATGACCGGCGGGCGTACCCGTCCCACCCACGACCCCCTGGCGATCGAGACGCTGGTCTCCACCACCTCCACTGTGGATCTGACGCCGAAGCTGACCGTGGAGCAGCGGGCCATCGCGGTCCTCTGCCACGACATCCTGTCGATCGCCGAGGTCTCGGCAAAGCTCCACCTTCCCCTCGGCGTCGTCCGCATCCTGGTCGGTGACATGGCCGACGAGCACCTGGTGGTGATCCACCGGCCGGTCCACGCTGGCGACCGTCCTGACCTGGCGCTGCTCGAGCGGGTGCTGTACGGGCTCCACTCGATCTGACCCAACCTGCGTCGGCCCAGCTGCGGATCAGCCACTCTCGAACGCACTCGCGGCTGCCGACACGTTCGCACCTTCCTGCCTGCGATGCGGGCGGCAGGTCGACTCGGTGGCATTGGCCGGGATCATGCGGTCGGGGTCGACGTCGGGCTGGCAGACGATCCGCAGGCCGGCCGAGCCCATACGTGCGGCTAGCGCTCTGGCATCCCCGGCAGCGGTTGCACGCCAGTTCCTTGCCGGTTTGGCGTGGCGTTGGACGCTCCTATGTTTGTCAAGCTGCGGCTGAGATCTGCTGTTGATGGGTGGCGGCTTGGATTCGTCGGTAGAGCCGGCGGGCGAGGGCTCGCTTGAGACAGCGTCGGATGTCGCGATGGGTCTTGCCCTGCGCGGTGCGTTTGGCGTGGTAGGCGCGGGTCTCGGGGTGGCAGCGCATGCGGGTGATCGCGACGGTGTGAAGGGCCCGGTTGAGGTCCCGGTCGCCGCCACGGTTGAGTCGGTGTCGGGTCCGCTGCCCGCTGCTTGCCTCCAGCGGGGCGGTGCCGGACAGGGCGGCGAAGGCGGCCTCGCTACGGACCCGCCCTCGATGCGACCAGCTCACGAGCAGCTGGGCGGCAACGACCGGTCCGACTCCGGGCTCGGCGAGCAGCCCGGGCCCGGCGGGGTGTTGCTTGAGCAGGGTCATCAGTTCCGGGTCGAGTTCGTCGACCTGTGCTGACAGGAACCGGACTCGAGCCGCGATCGACTGCAGCGTCAGCACGGCCATCCTGAGCTCGACCGCACCCTCGGGCTGGGTACGCATTGCTTGGATGCGGTCGAGCT
>DASUPQ010000460.1 GCA_036280995.1 Actinomycetota bacterium
CCCGGCCAGCAGGGCCAGCCGGCCCCAGCGCAGGTCGTCGCGCATGGCCACCAGCCCGAAGGCCAGCCCGACCCCGATGACCGCGAACGCCGGCGCCGCGTGGAGGATCTCCAGCTGGGTCGCCGGGTGCCACGGCCCCCGGCCGGGCGCCGCTACTCCTCGGCCTCGGGAGGCTCGGGGCGGGCGATCAGGCCCAGGCGGGGGCGGCTGGTCCGGGTCAGCTCCGGGTCCCAGCCCTCGGGGACGATCCGCTCGCCCTTGCCCTCGCCGCCGCAGCTGCATGTCCAGCTCGCCGGACGCACGGCGCCGCAGCGCTCGCACGTCCAGGTCCCCTCCTGCTCGGTCGTCTCGGCCACGCCGCCCTCCTCCGCCATGGTTCGGCTCCCAGGGTAGCCGCTGCCACGGCCGGGCGACGGTTCGGTCCCATCTTCATATCCGGTGTGCGAGGCGGACGCTACCCCATGGCGGCGGCGGGTAGCATCTCCCCATGGGCCCATCGGACCTGCTCTACCGCCTGTACGAACGACGGCTGGCCGCCGACCTGCGCCGCCGGGGCGGGCTGCCCCGCCACATCGGGGTGATCCTGGACGGCAACCGCCGCTGGGCCCGCGAGCTGGGCATGGGCGCCCGCGAGGGCTACCGGCGCGGCGCCGACCAGATCGACCACCTGCTGGCCTGGTCGGCCGAGCTCGGCATCCCGGTGGTGACCCTGTGGCTGCTGTCGACCGAGAACCTGCTCCAGCGCCACCCGGCCGAGCTGGCCGAGCTGCTCCAGATCATCGAGGACAAGGTGGTCCAGCTGGCCCGCGACGGCGCCCCCAACGGCTACCGGATCGTGCCCGTCGGCCAGCTCGAGGCGCTGCCCGAACGGACCCGGGCCACCCTGCTGGCGGCCGAGGAGGCCTCCCGCGGCCACAGCGGCGGCGCCCTGCACGTGGCCGTCGGCTACGGTGGCCGGACCGAGATCACCGACGCCGTCCGCCGGCTGCTGGCCGAGTACGGCGACAAGAACCTGGAGCTGGCCGAGGCGGCCCGCCTGGTCACCCCCGACGAGATCGCCCGGCATCTGTACACCGCCGGGGTGCCCGACCCCGACCTGATCATCCGCACCTCCGGGGAGGTCCGGCTGTCCGGGTTCCTGCTGTGGCAGTCGGCGCACGCCGAGTACTACTTTGCCGACACATACTGGCCGGACTTCCGTAAGGTGGACTTCCTTCGCGCCCTGCGGTCGTATGCCCAGCGACGGCGGCGCTTCGGGAGGTGAACGGGGTGGCACGCAAGGACCGGGAGCGGGCCCGCAAGCGGCACGCGATCGAACGGGCCCGCCGGGAGTCCGGCTGGGAGCCGACGCCCAGGGAGGAACGGCCGGCGACCAAGACGGCGTCCACGACGGCGACCAGCCGCCCGGCCGCCAGCGGCCGCCAGTCGCCCCTGCTGAAGAAGGCCCAGGTCGGCGACGTCGACCGCAAGGGCCGGGTGTACGAGCGGCCGATGCTGCTGCATCCCAAGGTCGCCCTCTACCTCTACTTCGCCGTGCTCGGGGTCGGGCTGGTCAGCCTGCTCCGGCGCGACCCGACCCTGCAGGCGGTCGGCTACGGCGCCTTCGCCGTCGGCATGCTGGTGATCGCCGACTCCAAGACGACCTGGATGCGGGCCCTGCCGTTCATCGTCCTGGCCGCGGCCCTGGCCGCCGGCGCCGTCGCCCTGGCCATCGGCCTTGGCTGACGGGGCCGACCTGGGGTCCTTTCCGAGGCGGCACGCGCGGACCCAGGGGTTCACCCTCGGGCGGCCGCGGGGGTTCCAGGTCGGGGCCGACGGCGCCCGGGTGGCGTTCCTGCGCTCGGCGGCCGGGGACGACCCGGTCAACCGGCTGTGGGTGCTGGACGTGGCCACCGGGGCCGAGCGGCTGGTCGCCGACCCGGCCGCCCTGCTCGGCGGCGGCAAGGGCGGCCTCCCACCCGAGGAACGGGCCCGCCGCGAACGGGCCCGGGAGCGCGCCGGCGGCGTCGTCGCCTTCGCCGCCGACCTCGACCTCAACGTGGCCAGCTTCGCCCTGGCCGGCCGCCTGTTCGTCGCCGACCTGGGCGGTTCCGGCGGGGTGCGGGAGCTGCCCGCCGGTGACGCCGTCCTCGACCCGCGGGTCGACCCGACCGGGACCCGGGTCGCCTGGGTGGCCGGCCGCACCCTGCACGTCGCCCCCGTCGACGCCAGGGGCCCCGGGGGGCTCAAGCCCAGCCCCCCGGGGGATCGGGGGTCCGGCCCGCGGCGGCTGGTGGGCGAGGACGACCCGGAGGTCAGCTGGGGGCTGGCCGAGTTCCTGGCCGCCGAGGAGATGGGCCGGTCGCGGGGGTTCTGGTGGGCGCCGGGCGGGGAGCGGCTGGCCGTGGCCAGGGTCGACCTGGGCCCGGTGCGGCGCTACCACCTGACCGACCCGGCCAACCCGGCGATCGAGCCCGTCCAGCTCCCCTACCCGGCCGCCGGGACCGGCAACGCCGACGTCAGCCTGCACGTGGTCGACCTGGACGGCCGCCGGGTCGAGGCCCGCTGGGACCGGGCCGCCTACCCGTACCTGGCGTCGGTCCGCTGGGACGCCGGCGCCCCCCTGACCCTGCTGGTGCAGTCCCGCGACCAGACCGCCACCCTGGTCCTGGCCGCCGACCCCGACACCGGGGCCGCCACCGAGCTCGCCGCCCAGCACGACCCGGCCTGGGTCGACCTCGTTCCCGGGGTGCCGGCCTGGCTGGACGGCCGCCTGGTCCTGACGGCCGACGACCCGGCCTGCGACACCCGCCGGCTCACCGTCGGCGGCGAGCCCGTCACCCCGCCGGGGCTGCAGGTCGCCGAGGTGGTGGCCGTGGCCGGCGGGGCGGTGCTGGTCGCCGGGTCCGAGGAGCCGACCGAGGTCCACCTGTGGCGGGTCGTCCCCGGCGCCGCCCCCGAGCGGCTCACCGACGGGCCCGGCCAGCACGCCGCCACCGCCGCCGGCCGGGTGGTGGTGATCTCCCGCGCCGACCTCGACCACGACGGCACCGCCACCACCGTGACCGCCCCCGGGCGACCGCCGCTGCCGGTGGCCTCGCTGGCCCAGGCCTCGGGCCTGGTCCCCCGCCCGCGGCTGCTGCGGGCCGGCCCCCGGGAGCTGCGCTGCGCCCTGCTGCTCCCCGACCGGCCCGGTGCCGGGCCCGATCGACCGGGGGACCACCCCGGCGGTCCCCCGGACCCCCCCGACCGACCGGGGGACCACCCCGGCGGTCCCCCGGACCCCC
>DASUPQ010000461.1 GCA_036280995.1 Actinomycetota bacterium
GAATGACAACAAGACGGGGAGATCATCGACAAGAGGCCTCCATGCAGCTGCGTCACCGGTCGCCGACCCCCGCACGAGGACATCCTGGAACTGGAGCGGATGCTCCGGCGGGTGGTGGGCGTACGGGCCCGCGACCCGGACACCGTCCACGACCTGGTCCAGAAGGCCCTGGCCCGGGTGATCGCCGTCCGCGGGCGTCTGGACGACGGGGCGGTCGCCCCTACGCCATCGTCACCGCCCGCAACCTGGTCACCCACTGGCCAGGGAGGAGGAGCGGAGCCGGCGCCACCGGCCCCGCCTGGTCGACCCGCGCGAGCCCGAGCGGCCGCCAGGCCCACCACATCGAGGTCGCCTACGACGACCTCACCCTGGAGCCCTGACGGCCACGGGCGGGGGCGGAGATGGCGCTAGAACACCGCTCGAGCATCCGGACTTGAGGGATGGGGTTGTCGCCGGGAGCGGCGCGCAAGCTCCAGCGCCGCACGGATGACTCGGCGCTGCATGCGGCGCCGGATACTCGACCGCCGTTCTAAAGCTCGGCGGTGCCGCCGGCGTCGACCTTGGGGACGTCGGGAGGCGAGGACCCGTCCTCCAGGGCGACGACCTTGCTGAGAGCCTCGTCCTCGTTCTCGAGGAGGTACTGGCGGGCGGCGGTCCGCGCCTGTCCCTCGTCGCCGGCCTCGACCTCGACGTTCCAGGTCACCCGATAGCGCATCGCTGCCTCCGGAGTCGTCGGGAGCGCCGGACGAGCCCGCCGGCGCGGTCACGACGGGCCATGTTCCACGTGGAACACCGGGGCAAACCGAGCATCCGCTACCGCAGCCGCCCGACGGAGTCGACCGCGACCAGCGTCACCAGCACGAGGTCGAGGACGACGAACAGCCCGACCGGGAGCCCGAGCGGCCACAACAGCCCAACGGCCAGCGCCACCGGCGCCGCGGCCAGCCACAGCCACAGCGTCCGGTCGGGACCGGAGCGGACGGCCAGGCCGACCACCACGGTGGCGAGCAGGTACAGCGCCGTCCCGCTCCCCAGGGCGAGGGTGGTCGACCGCTCCAGAGTCCCGGTGGCCGCCTCGCGGATCACGAACTCGGTGCCGACCGCGACCGAGACCAGGGCGGCCAGCAGGGGCAGGTGGGTGTAGTTCCAGATGAGCCCCCGGAGCACGCTGCGGACGGTGCCATCGTCGATGCGGTCGAAGTACAGCCACCACAGGCAGGCCACGGCGAGAAAGCCGCCGACGGCGGCGGCCACGGTGGCGGCCGTCCAGTCGACCTCGGCGGCGCCCTGGGCGACCGAGATCACCGACTCGCCGAGCACGATGAGGGTGAACAGCCCGAACCGCTCGACCAGGTGGTTGGCGTGGATCGGCGCCTTGGCGATCTGGTGGCGGCCCACCCAGGGCGCGGACAGCTCGATCAGCAGCGCGACCCCCCACAGCACGTAGCGGGCCGGCTCGGGGACGAACACCGACACCAGCCAGAGCGAGGCACCGATGGAGAACGCCGTCAGGTAGAGGTTGAGGAGCGGGCGGGCCGCGGCCGCGTGGCGGCGGGCCCGCGCGTTGAGCAGCAGCACGATGCCGCGAACGGCCACGAAGGCCACGGCGAACTGGGCCGCGCCGCCGTGCAGGGCGTCGTGGATGCTGAGGGCCATGGCGATGACGGCCAGCATCCCGCCCAGCACCAGGACCCGGTGCAGGAGGTCGTCGGTGTCGAACCGGTCGGCGTAGACCGTGTAGCCGACCCAGGCCCACCAGACGGCCACGAACAGGCCGGCCGTCCCGAGGAAGTCGCCCAGGCTGGGGTAGTCCTCCAGGGTGTGGACGACCTCGGCGATGCAGATGACGAAGACCAGGTCGAAGAAGAGCTCGAGCCAGGTCGCGTGCCGCTCGCCCTGGTCGTCGAGGGTGCGCAGCTGCGGCGGCCGCAGCCACGGCCGGCGGGTGGTGGTGGCCATCAGCCTCCCCATTACATGATTACCGTCATTTGCCCGCACCGAACACCCGCCGGCCGCCCGGCATTCCCGGCCGTTCCGCATGGGTGTCCTCCGGCGCCGGTGGTAGCGTCCTCCAGGGGCCGGAGGTCCGGGGGACCCCAAAGGGTGCCCCGGGGAAATCGGACCGCCCGGAAGGAGGCTGCTGATGGGCGTCGAGCCGATGTGGGAGCCGTCGCCGGAGCGGGTCGAGGGCGCCAACCTGACCCGCTACCTGCAGTGGTTGCGCGACCGGCGGGGGCTGGCGGTCGGATCCTTTGACGAGCTGTGGCGCTGGTCGGTGGACGACCTGGACGGATTCTGGACCTCGGTATGGGAGTTCTTCGAGGTCGGCGGGCCGGCGCCCGGCCCCGCCCTGGCCGAGCGGCGGATGCCGGGGGCCCGCTGGTTCCCGGAGGCGACCCTCAACCACGCCGAGCTGTCGCTGCGCCGCCACGACGACCACCCGGCGCTGCTGTTCGGCAACGAGGCCGGCGAGCTGGGCACGATCGGCTATGCCGAGCTGGGCCGGCGGGTGGCCGCGGCCGCCGACGGGCTGCGCCGGCTCGGGGTCGCCAAGGGCGACCGGGTTGTCGCCTACCTGCCCAACGTGCCCGAGACCGTGATCGCCATGCTGGCCACGGCCAGCATCGGCGCCATCTGGTCGAGCTGCGCCCCCGAGTTCGGGGTCTCCAGCGTGGTCGACCGCTTCGCCCAGATCGAGCCCAAGGTGCTGGTGGCGGTGGACGGCTACCGCTACAACGGCGCCTGGCACGACCGCCGCGACGCCCTGACCGAGATCCGCCGCCGGCTGCCCACACTGGAGGCCACCGTCCTGGTCGGGCCCTCCGGCCAGGAGGGCGGGACCGCGGCCGGCCCGGATGCCGCCACGACGACCTGGGGCCGGCTCCTGGAGGACGGTGCCGGGGCCGAGCTGGCCTTCGAGCCGGTCGGCTTCGACCACCCGCTGTGGGTGCTGTACTCCTCGGGGACCACCGGGCTGCCCAAGGCGATCGTCCACGGGCACGGCGGGATCGCCCTCGAGCTGGTGAAGTCGATCTCGCTCCACCTCGACCTGGGCCCGGCCGACCGCTTCTTCTGGTTCACCACCACCGGCTGGATGATGTGGAACTTCCTGGTCGGGGGGCTGCTGCTCGGCTCAACGGTGGTGCTGTACGACGGCAGCCCCGGCCACCCGGACATGGGGGCGCTGTGGCGCTTCGCCGAGCGCGCGGGCATCACCTACTTCGGGACCAGCGCCGCCTTCGTGCTGGCCAGCATGAAGGCCGGGGTCGAGCCGGCCCGCGAGACCGACCTGTCGGCGCTGCACTCGATCGGGTCGACCGGCTCCCCCCTGCCCCCCGACGGCTTCGCCTGGCTGTACGAGCACGTGGCCCCCGACGTGCTGGTCGGCTCGACCAGCGGCGGCACCGACGTCTGCACCTCGTTCGTCACCTCCTGCCCGCTGCTGCCGGTCCACCCGGGGGAGATCCAGTGCCGCTCGCTGGGGGCCAGGGTGGAAAGCTTCGACGAGCACGGCCGCCCGGTCATCGGCCAGGTCGGCGAGCTGGTCGTCACCGAGCCGCTGCCCAGCATGCCGCTGTTCCTCTGGAACGACCCCGACGGCGAGCGTTACCGGGACAGCTACTTCTCGACCTGGCCGGGGGTGTGGCGCCACGGGGACTGGCTCGAGCTTACCGAGCGTGGCACCTGCATCATCAGCGGCCGCTCGGACTCGACCCTCAACCGGGGCGGCGTCCGCATGGGCACGGCCGAGTTCTACCGGGTCGTGGAGAGCCTGGACGAGGTCGTCGACAGCCTGGTCGTCGACGTCAGCGACCCCGGCGGCGAGGGCCGGCTGCTGCTGTTCGTGGTCCTGCGCCCCGGGGTGGAGCTGGACGACGGCCTGCGGGGCCGGATCCGGGGCGCGGTCAGGGCCGAGCTCTCGCCCCGCCACGTCCCCGACCAGATCGACGCCATCGCCGAGGTCCCCCGGACCCTCTCCGGCAAGAAGCTCGAGGTCCCGGTCAAGCGGGTGCTGGCCGGGGTGCCGCTCTCCCAGGCGGTCAGCGAGGGCGCCCTGGCCAACCCCGACGCCATCCACCAGGTCGTCGCCCTGGCCCGCGACCACGGGTAGGGGCGCCTCGTCCACAGCCGGTTGTGGATTTCCTTGCGCGGATTCCCGCTTCGCGTGGGATATTTAGCTGTGGCCGAGGTTGCCAGCAGGTACCAAACGGCCACTCAGGGTAGTGCGCTCTTGACACGATGTTCTCAGCGCGGCGGGTCGCGCCGTGCCGGGAGGTCGTCTACCTGGGCGGAGGCGAGTGCGCGAACCGGAAGTGCTGCCGAAGGGCGGCGACGGCAGCTCGGCATGGTGGAACCTCGACGAGCCCACCGGCCGGGCGCCCTCGCGCGACCCCCGGAGCCGGCCGCCGTCGCGCGACCGGCGGCGAGGCCGGCCGCTGGTCGCGGCGCTGCTCTCCTGCCTGCTGCCGGGGGCCGGCCAGCTCTACCTCGGGCACCGGCGCCGGGGCGCGGTCATGCTGGTGCTCACGGGCCTGTTCGTGGTCGTCGCGGTCGCGCTGGCCAGCGAGCCGACGGCCGTGTCCCGCATGCTGGTGCAGCCGCGGTCCCTGCTGGCCCTGCTCGTGGCCGATGCCGGCCTGCTGGTGTTCCGGGTGGTGGCGGTGCTCGACGCCTACCTGCTGGGCCGGCGGGACAACTTCCGGGCTCCGGCGCCCAGCAGCGGCTGGCGCAAGGGGGCGGCCGCCGGCCTGGTCGTGGTGGTGCTCCTGACCGCGGCCCCGCACACGGCCGCCGCCTACTACAACCTGCAGGCCTATGACCTGCTGACTTCGGTGTTCGCGGGCGAGGACCCGCTGTGGCACGCCCGGGACCGCGACCGCCACCAGACCGGCAACGGCCTGGTCACCGCCGTCCCCGGCCGGGTCACGGTGCTGCTGCTGGGCGGCGACGCCGGGCCGGGTCGCCAGGGGCGGCGCACCGACACGATGATGGTGGCCAGCTTCGAGGTCGCGACCGGCAAGGTGTCGCTGTTCGGGCTGCCCCGCAACCTGGTCCAGGTGCCGCTGCCCGACGGGCCGGCGGCGGACTACTTCGGCGAGTGCCGCTGCTTCCCGCGGCTGCTGAACGAGCTGTACGCCTTCGCCGAGGACGAGCGGCCCGACCTGTTCCCCAACAGCCGCCGGCCCGGCATCGCCGCCGTCGCCGGCGCCGCCGAGGAGCTGCTCGGGCTGCCCATCGACCACTACGCCCTGGTCGACCTGCTCGGGTTCGTGGACATAGTCGACGCCCTCGGCGGGGTTACGATCAACAACCTCAAGCCGCTGCGGGTCGAGATCGACCGCCTCGGCCGCGAGGGCAGCCAGCCGGCGTTCGAGGTCCAGCCGGGGCGCAAGCACCTCAACGGCTTCACCGCCCTCGCCTACTCCCGGTCGCGGGAGACGACCAGCGACTACGACCGCATGCAGCGGCAGCGCTGCGTGATCGGCTCGCTGGCCAGGCAGACCCAGCCGGCCGAGGTGCTGGCCGCCTTCCCCGAGCTGGTCAAGGTGCTCAAGCGCAGCGTCGCCACCGACATCCCGGCCACACGGCTGCCCGCCCTGGTCGAGGCGGCCGGCGACCAGCCGATCAAGGTGGCGGCGGTCGGGTTCACCCCGCCGACCTACAACATCGGCTGGTCATCCGGCTACCCGATCCCTGACGTGCCCAAGATCCACCGTGCCGTGCGCCGCCTGACCAGCCAGGCAGTGGTGACGACCACGACCAGTGCCGACCCTGACGGGCTCGGCTCGGCCACGTCCACCACCGGGGCCCCGGCCGGCAACGGCGGCAGCAGCTCCAGGAGCAGGCCGGCCTGCACCACCTCCGCCTGACCGGGCCAGGCGGCTCCACGCGTGGACGGCCACGGCCGGCCGGTCGCCGGTGGCCCCGAGCACGTGCACGTGGCCGGCCGGGAACAGCGTGCTGACGCCGGCCCGCCAGGTCGTCCGGCGACTGGTGGTCCAGATGGTCGGGTCGAGGCACTCCTCGCTGAGGCCGCCCTCCACCACCGTCACGGCCATGGCGGCCCGCCCGTGCCCGTGCGCCGCCGTGACCAGCCCAGCGGGCCAGCCAAGCAGCCAGGCCTCGACCTCCGGAGTGATCAGCAACGGGACCGACCAGGCGCGCACCCGCGTGGTCAGGGGCTCCGCGGCAGCCGGGGCGCGTCCCGAGGTGGGGTCGTTCGCGAACCGGAGGGTCAGCGCGACCAGGTCGGCGTCCGACCAGGTGGATGCGGCAAGCGGGTGACCGGTCAGGTGGACGGTGGGGTCGGTATCCCGGTGGCCGGTGATGTCGGCGGAGCGCATGCGGGCGTCCTTTAGGTGACTGGAACCCGGCGCTCGAGGTGGCCGTGCGACGGCGGTGAGACCGGGCAGGGAACGGCTGGTTGACCGGCCCAGGCGGGCGGCTCGCCTCAGCGGAGGGGCGGAGCCGGGCGCCGGGCCCGGGGACACGCGCAGGACCCCTTCAGCCTCGGGGTGAGGCGGGGGTCGCGGTCCAGGGTGGCGTTCCGGTGCGGCATGGCAATGCGGGAGGGTGCCGTCTCCGCCGCCGGCTGTCAAGCGCGCAACCGAACCGGCCGCCTTTATCGGATCGCAACCATCCCGTGCCGCTGTGGTTGCCGGATCAACCTGGTTGATTGGGGCGATTCGGCTATGGTTTCGCCACCTTTGGTGCCTGCGTCCCCCGTCGTTCGGCCCTGCCGGCACCCGACAAGCGCCCGAACCGCCCGGGTCACCGACGATTGCCGGCTTCTCCCGGTGCATCTGAAAGGAGCACGACAGCATGAGGATCCGTCTCCGTCTCGGCGCGGCCACGGCCGTCGGCCTCGGAGCGCTGCTCCTGGCCACGGTGCTGGCCTCCCCCGCGCTCGCCTGGCACTCCAACGTCACCGTCAACGCCCGCTGCCTCGACGGCCAGGTCCGTGTCCACTACACGGTGGAGGCCTGGGAGAAGGGGCACGAGGCGACCGTCGACGTCTCCTACGAGCTCAACGGCAAGGTCGTCGAGCTGGAGTCCGACGACCACTTCTTCGCGCCCAAGCACAACCAGTTCTCCGGCCACTTCGATCTGCCCGCCGGCACCACCGGGACGATCACCTTCACCGCGGTCGCCCACTGGAAGGGCGGCGAGAAGTCGAGCGACAAGGGCAGCGACGACCTCCCGCCGGCCGACAAGTGCGAGAAGTCGACCACCACCACCTCCATGGCGACCACGACGACCATGAAGGCGACGACCACCACCGAGGCGTCGACCACGACCAGCACCACCCAGCCCGAGGTCGCGCCGTCCAGCTCGCTGGCCACGACCACCACCGAGGAGACCGCGGGGGGCGCGGCCACCACCACCACCGCGGGCGGGGGCCAGCTGCCCTTCACCGGGGCCAGCTCCGGTCCGATGCTGCTGGCCGGGCTCGCCCTGGTCGGCGGCGGCGCCGTGGTCCTCCTGGTCAGCCGCTCCAAGGGCCACGCGACCCGGTAGCCCGGTCGCAGGGCTTCCCTGACGAAGGGCCCCCACGATCCGGGGGCCCTTCGCGTACGCAGGCGGCGGTCAGCGCTCGGCGCGCTCCTTGAGGCCGCTGGCGAACTGCCGGAAGGACGGCCCCAGGTCGGGCATGGAGCGCCAGATCAGAGGCAGGAGCGGGCCCGTGTACTCCTCGCGCATGGTGAACCGGGTGGTGCCGTCGGTCCCCGGTGCCAGGGTGAAGGTGCGCACGCCCTTGAACAGGCCCAGCGGCAGGCCGCCGCTCCAGGTCATCCGCTGGCCGGGGGTGAACTCGGTCACCTTGACCGGGAAGGCGCGACCCGGGTTGGCCCTGGAGACGACCTTGATCTTCTCCCCGGGCGCGATGCCGCCCTCGACCCGCTCGACGCCCGAGTCCCATGCCTGGTCGCCGGGAGCGTCGGTCAGGATGGCCCAGATGGCGTCGGGGCTGGCGTTGATCTCGGCGGCCGCGTCGTACGACTTCATCCCGGGCTGATCCCCCGCCGGCGACGACACCACTACCGTCACCATCACCCACCGAGGCTGGGAGCGCCTCGGCGCCGACGGCCCGGGCTGGCGCCAGCACAACCTCGGCGGCTGGGGTTGAACGTGCGCCGGGTCGTCCACAGCCCTAGGCCCGGGTGGCCAGGACCTCGGTGGCGTCGACCAGCCGGTAGGCGTAGCCCTGCTCGGCCAGGAAGCGCTGGCGGCGCTGGGCGTACTCGGTGTCGTTGGTGTCGCGGCTGACCACCGTGTAGAAGCGGGCCCGGCCGCCGTCGGCCTTGGGGCGGAGGATGCGGCCGAGGCGCTGGGCCTCCTCCTGGCGGCTGCCGAAGGTGCCGGAGACCTGGATGGCGACGTTGGCCTCGGGCAGGTCGATGGAGAAGTTGGCCACCTTGGAGACGACCAGCCGGCCGAGCTCGCCCGTCCGGAAGGCGGCGAACAGCTCCTCGCGCTCCTTCACTGGGGTGTCGCCGGTGATCACGGGGGCGTCCAGCAGCTCGCCAAGGGTCCGGAGCTGGTCGAGGTACTGGCCGATGACCAGCACCCGGTCGGCCCGGTGGGCCTCGGCCAGGCTGGCCACCACCGGGAGCTTGGAGCGGGCGGTGGCCGCGCGGCGGTAGCGCTCCTCCGGCTCGGCCAGGGCGTAGTCCATCCGCTCCTCGTCGGTCAGGTCGACCCGGACCTCGACGCAGTCGGCGGCCGCCACCCAGCCCTGGGCCTCCAGGTCGCGCCAGGGCACGTCGTAGCGCTTGGGCCCGATCAGGCTGAACACGTCGGCCTCGCGGCCGTCCTCGCGGACCAGGGTGGCGGTCAGGCCGAGCCGCCGCCGGGCCTGGATCTCGGCCGTCATGCGGAACACCGGCGCCGGCAGCAGGTGGACCTCGTCGTAGACGATCAGGCCCCAGTCCTCGCGGCCGAGGAGGTCCAGGTGGGGGTGGCGGCCGCCGCGCCGGGTGACCAGCACCTGGTAGGTGGCGATGGTGACCGGGGCCACCTCCTTGCGCGCCCCCGAGTACTCCCCCACCTGGGCCGGCTGGAGGTCGGTGCGGGCCAGCAGCTCCTCGCGCCACTGGCGGGCGGCCAGGGTCGAGGTGACCAGGATGAGCGTGCGGGCCCCGACCGCGGTCATGGCACCGAGGCCCACGAGGGTCTTGCCGGCACCGCAGGGCAGCACGATCACCCCCGACCCGGCGGCGGCGAAGGCGGCCACCGACTCGCGCTGGTAGCGGCGCAGCCCGAACCGCTCGCCGGTGCCGGCGTGGGCGGCCAGCAGCTCGATCGGCAGCGGCGCCCCCTCGACGTAGCCGGCCTGGTCGTCGGCCGGCCAGCCGAGGCCGAGCAGCGCCTGCTTGAGCCGCCCCCGTTCGGCCAGGGGCACCGCGACCCGGTCGGGCCCCAGGCGCTCGCCCAGGTGGGGGGCGACCTTGCGGCTGCGGAGGACCTCGGTGAGCACGGCCGGGTCGGAGGAGACGAGCACCAGGCCGCCGTCCTCGGCCCGCATGACCAGCCGGCCGTAGCGCCCCATGGTCTCGACCAGGTCGGTGAGCAGCCCCGGCGGCACCGGGTAGCGCGAGTGCTCGCGCAGGGCGTCGGTGACCTGCGCCGGGGTCAGCCCGGCGGCCCTGGCGTTCCAGAGGGCCAGAGGGGTCAGCCGGTAGGTGTGGACGTGCTCGGGGCTCTTCTCCAGCTCCGCGAACGGCGCGATGGCCGCCCGGGCCGCGTCGGCCCGTGGGTGGTCGACCTCCAGCAGCACGCTCCGGTCGCTCTGGACGATCAGCGCCCCGTCAGCCACGCGCCACCCGCCGTTCCGGGTCGGGGGCCTCAGCGGAGCCGGGGTCGCCCGGGATGGGCTGGCCGGTCGGGGCCGGGCGGCGGCCGCGGAGGCGGTCGACAGCGGTGGCGGAGTCGATCTCGGGCTCGCGGTCGGCGCCGTGGCCGTTGGGGGTGGCCGCCGTCCGGTCCAGGCGGTCGGGGGCGACCCGCTGCACATGGCGGACGGGCCGGGCGCCCTCGGGGCGGGGGCTGCCGTCCGGCTCCTCGGCGAGGGGGGCCTCCCCCGCCTTGCGCAGGGCGGCCAGCAGCTCGCGCTGGCTGCGGCCGGTCACGGCCACGCCCGGGGCGAGCTCACGCAGCCCGAGGCGCCGGCCGGCGGCCGAGCGGACCGCGCCCGCGACCGTCGCCGGGTCGCCGCGCAGGTAGGTCGCGGCCCCGCCGACCCGTAGGCGCCCGTGGCGGCGGGCCACGTCGGCAACCAGGTACTCGAGCGCCTGGGGCAGCGGGGTCGAGGAGTGGCGGCGCAGGAACTCCAGCACCTCGTCGGCGCTGCGGCCCTCGTCGAACGCCCGCCGCAGGCTGGCGTCGTGGATGCGCCAGGTCCCCGACCCGGCCGCCTCCCGGTCGGCCAGCCCGGCCAGCCGGGTCTCGACCCCCGGCGCCAGCCCGCCCGGCGCCACCACCGTCAGGTCCCCGGCCAGCAGGAACCGGTCCGGTCCGTCGGGCAGCGCCGCCGCGGCCGCCTCGGCCAGCCCCGCCGGCCCGTTCCCGGCGACCCAGCCGTCCGCGCCCAGCCCGGCCTGCGCCCGCCCGTCCGCGAGCACGTCCTCCCCCGCCTGGGCGGGCCCGCCGTCGACCACGGCCACGCCCAGGAAGGCGGCCGCCTCCAGCACCGCCCGGACCGTCGCCTCCAGGTCGTCGGGGCCGCCGCCGGCCGGGTCGGGCCAGACCATCGGCCGCCGCCAGGCGAGCAGCCGAGCCAGGCCGGCGACCCCGACGGCCGCGCGCGGGAACCCCACCTCGGCGCGCGAGAACCCGACATCCCGGTTCGAGGCCCCCCGGAGGGGGAGCGTAGCCGGACCCGGAGCGGGGTGCTCGGCGTTGTCCACATCGCTGCCGCTGGGAGGGGAGGCGTCGACGAGAACCTGGAGGAGGGTGCGGCGGCGGGCGGCCGCGGCGGCGAGGCGGCGACCGGCGAGGGGTCGGGCGGGCTCCGGGGCCGCGTGGCCCGACGGGCCCTCGCGGTGGGTGGGGGCGGGGCGGTCGCCGGTGGGCGACCGCCGGGCCGCCGGGGGGTGACGGGCGACGAGGTGGTCCTCGACGGCGAGGTCGATCGAGCGCCAGGCGGCGGCCAGGTCGGCCCAGCGGCGGGACCTCGCCCCGGCCAGCCAGGCGTCGGCCTCGGGGCGCAGGCCGAGCGAGCGCCGGCCGAACGGGCCCCCGACGGCGAGCACGCCGACCTCGACCAGCAGGTCGACCAGGAGGGCGAGCTCCTCGTCGGCGAGGTCGAGGTCGCGGGCCAGGCGGCCGAGGTCGCGGACGGCCACGGTGCCGGCGCGGGTGAGGGTCAGCGGCTCCCGGTCGAGCCGGGCGCAGACGCCCTCGGCGGCGACCACGGCCCGGGTGGCGGCGGCGGCGGCCCGGGCCGGGCCGTCGGGGAGCGGGTCGAGGGGCTCGGCGGCCGGGGGCTCCGGCCACTCGGGGAACACCAGGCCGCCCCGCAGGCCGAGGGCGGCCTCCCTGGGGACCACCAGCTGGCTGTAGGTCACCGGCAGCAGCAACCCGCGCTCCAGCAGCCAGCTCGCCGGCTCGGCGTCGGGGTAGCCGGCGAAGCGGCCGTAGCCGACCCCCATCACGGTGATCGGGCCGGTCGCGGCCAGCGCCTCGTCGAGCAGCCGCCGCGCGTCCTGGTCGGCCCCGGCCGCCGCCCGCCCCACCACAGCGGGGTCGGCCAGGGCGGCGCTGACGGCCCGGACCAGGGCCGCCTTGCCCGTCCCGGGCGGCCGGGGCGCGCCCAGATTGGCCAGGATGCGCTCCAGCTGCTCGGCGCTCACCCCGACCTTGGCCAGCTCGGCCACGGGCGGGCCGAGACCGCCCGGGCGGCCGAACGGCGCCCCCAGCCCGGGTGGCCCGGCGATGTTCCCGTCCGGGTCGGTGAGGGCGATGCCCAGCTCGGCCAGGACGGCCAGGCCGGCCTGCAGGCGCTCCGGGTCGAGGCCGGGCCCGGCCGCCGCGGCCAGGCCGGCCACGGTGGCCGGCGGGCCGAGCACGGCCAGCAGCTCGGCCAGGCGGAGGGTGCCCAGATCGAGGGTGCGCAGCGCCGCAGCCAGCGACGCCGGCGTGCCCGCCCGGCCGGCGAGCTCCGGGAACGACGCCGGCGCCGGCGGCGCCAGCAGATCCGGCCGGCGCTCCAGCAGCCGGCGCAGCTCGGCGTCGGAGAGGCCGGAAAGGGCGGCCGCGTAACCCGGCAGCGGTCCTCCTTGGTACGGGGGGGGTCGAGGACTGTCAGCCCGCCCAACGGGGCGAGCCCGAACCACCCAGAGTAGCGACTTCCCCGTCCCCAGTCATGCACCCAGTCCACAGCCGCAACGGCCGAGGTACCGCGTCCTTTGCGGGACCGCGGACGCTACGAACGGGTGGCCAGGCGGGTGACCAGGTCGCGTTCGTCTGAGCCGAACCAGGGGGGGTCGCCGGCGGCGGCGTTCTCGGTCATGCGGCCGGGGCGGGAGGTTGCGGGGATCGCGAGGGTGCAGCGGGGGTCGGAGAGGCCCCACTTGAGGAGGGCCTGGGGCCAGGTGGTGACGCCGAACGGCTCGAGGGGGGCGAGGTCGGCCGGGGACGGCCAGCGGCGGAGGACCGAGCCGCGGCCGAAGGGGCGCATCAGCATGACGCCGAGGCCGAGATCCTCGGCCAGGGGGAGGACGGAGCGTTCGACGTCGCGTTCGAGGGGGTTGTAGGGGACCTGCACGAAGCCGATGCGGCCGCTGCGCATCACCACCATCAGCTCGTCGAAGGCGGTGGCGTCGTAGTGGGTGGCCCCGACGACGTCGATCAGGCCGTCGTCGCGGAGGCGTTCCAGCCGGTCGAGGCGGGCCGGCCAGGCGACCAGGTTGTGGATCTGGTACAGCTCGACCCGGCCGTGGGCGTGGCGCAGCGACGCCTCGATCTGGCGCTCGGCCTGGTCGTCGTCGGCGGTCCAGACCTTGGTGGCGACGATCGCCTCGTCCCGCCGCCCGTCCAGGGCCAGGCCGAGGACCCGCTCGGCCTCGCCGTACATGGGCGAGGAGTCGAACAGGTTGGCCCCGGCGTCGAGCGCCTCCTCGACGATCCGGCGGCTGGTCGCCTCGGCCGCCCGGCCGCGCACGTCAAGGGTCCGCGAGGTCCCCATGCCGACCACCGGCACCTTGAAGCCGTTCGGTCCGAGCGTCCGCCGCTCCATCTGCCGCCTGCCCTCCCGGTCCCGACTGGCCCCGAAGCGGACAAGCCTACCGCGCCCGTCCAGCCAGGGTGGGCGGCCACGGACGGACGCGGCGCGGACCGTTAGCCCATGCGGACGCGGCGGCGGAAGGCCAGCGCCGTCAGGGCGAAGGTCAGGGCGCTGAACAGGGCGGCGGCGAGGAAGCCCTTGAAGATGACCTCGGCGTTGAACTCGCCCAGGAAGCTGCGGGCCGCCTCGACCACGTAGGTCATGGGGTTGAGGCTCACCGCCGTCTCGAACCAGCCGGTCATCAGCTCCCGCGGCACCGCGCTCGGCGTCAGGAACAGCAGCGGGAAGAAGATGATGAAGGTCGACTGGGTGGCCCGGACCGACCCGGTGGCCAGGGCGACGGCGATGCTCACGGAGGCGAACCCGATCCCGAACAGCAGCGTCAGGGCCAGCAGCCCCAGCGACCCGATCACCGGGTTCTCGGCAAACTCGACCCCGATGGCGAACCCGAACAGCAGCAGCACCAGGCTGTAACCGAGCACGGCGAACATCTCGCCGAACAGGTTGCCGATCACCAGCGACGACCGGTGGGCCGGGGTGAGCGACAGCTTGTCCCAGTAGCCGCCGGCGATGTCCAGCACCAGGGCGTTGCCGCCCGAGGTGCTGGCCGCCGCGAACAGGATCGAGATGGGCAGCTGGAAGGTGGCGTAGTTGGGGATCCCGAGGGGCCCCTCGGCCACGTCGCCGAGGGCGCCGATCTGCACCACGAAGAAGAACACGGGGATGATCAGCGCGAAGATGAACAGCTCGGGCTCGCGCAGGATGCCCCGGATGGCCCGGCCGGTGATGGCCAGGACGTCGGAGACCAGCCCGGCCGGCGCGGCCAGGGTCTGCGGCTCGCCGGTCCGGGTTCCTCCCGGGACGCGCCCGGCGTCGGGGGCGGCGGCGCTCACGATGCCCTCCTTCCGCTGGCGGCGGGCTCCTGGTCCCGGTCCTGCCCGTCCTCGCCCTGGCCGTCCTGGTCGGCCGCGGCCATGCGTCCGCCGGTGGCGGCCAGGAACACGTCGTCCAGGGTCGGCCGCGACACGCTGACCGCCCCGAAGCGGACGCCGGCCTTGTCCAGGCCCCGGATCAGCACGGCGATGTTCTGGGGGCCGTCGGGCACGAACAGGGTGTAGCCCTCCCTGGTGCCGCGCAGCTCCCCCTCGGGGAGGTCGCCGTTCGCCTGGAGCTCGCTGATGGCGGCCCGGGCCGCGCCGGACTCGCGCTCCTCGACGACCAGGTCGATCACGTCGGCGCCGATCTCGGCCTTGAGCGCCGCGGGGGTGCCCTGGCGGACGATGCGGCCGTGGTCGATGATCGCCACCCGGTCGGCCAGCTCGTCGGCCTCCTCCAGGTACTGGGTGGTCAGGAAGATGGTGGCCCCGAACCGCTCGCGGAGCTCGCGGATGCGGTCCCAGATCAGCGCCCGGGACAGCGGGTCGAGCCCGGTGGTGGGCTCGTCCAGGAACAGCACCCTGGGCCGGTGCAGCAGGGACGAGGCCAGGTCGAGGCGGCGCTTCATGCCCCCGGAGAAGGTCTGGATGCGCCGGTCGATGGCGTCGGTCAGGCCGACCAGCTCGGTCACCTCGGTGACCTGGTCACCCAGGACCTTGCCCTTGAGCCCGTAGAGCTTGCCCTGGAGGGTGAGCAGCTCGCGGCCGGTCTGCTTGGGGTCGAGGCCGGCCTCCTGGAGGGCGACCCCGATGAGTCGCCGCACCGTGGTCGGCTCCGCCGTGACGTCGTGCCCCAGCACGGCGCCCGACCCGCTGGTCGGCTGGAGCAGGGTGGTGAGGATGCGGACGATGGTCGACTTGCCGGCCCCGTTGGGGCCCAGGAAGCCGTAGATCTCGCCCTCGGCGACCTCGAGGCTGACGCCGCGAACGGCCTCGACCTCGCCGAACCGACGGACCAGGTCTGTTGCTTGGATTGCGGACATGCAGCCGAGTGTAGGGGACTCCCCCGACATTGCCACGGAGTTATCGACTGCGCTGGTCAGGGCCTTGTGCGGACCGTGTTGTCGAGCTCGCCGAGGCTGTCGATCTCGACCCGCATGCGGTCACCCGGACGCAGGAACCGGGGTGGGTCGGCGGCCATGCCGACCCCCGACGGGGTGCCGGTGACGACCAGGTCGCCCGGCTCCAGGGTGATGGTCCGGCTGATGAAGCTGACCAGCTCGGCCACCCCGAACACCATCTCGCCCGTGTTCGAGTCCTGGCGCAGCTCGTCGTTGACCCGGCAGCGGATGCCGAGGGCCTGCGGGTCGGCCACCTCGTCGGCCGTGACCAGGAACGGCCCCAGGGGCAGGAAGGTGTCGATCGCCTTGCCCAGCAGCCACTGGGCGGAGCGGAACTGGAGCGACCGCGAGGAGACGTCGTTGGCGCAGGCGTAGCCGGCGACGTGGTCGAGGGCGTCGGCCTCGGCCACCCGGCTGGTCCGGCGGCCCACGACCACGGCCAGCTCGGCCTCGTAGTCGATCTTCTCCGCCTCCGGGGGCACGAGCACGTCGGCGCCGGGACCGACGACCGAGTTGTGGTACTTGGGAAACAGGACCGGCTCCGTGGGGAGCTCCTGGCGGGTCTCGCGGGCGTGATCGCGGTAGTTGAGGCCGACGCAGATGACCTT
This sequence comes from Actinomycetota bacterium, assembly GCA_036280995.1. Lineage (NCBI taxonomy): Bacteria > Bacillati > Actinomycetota > Actinomycetota bacterium. The sequence goes on from DASUPQ010000461.1 coordinate 15,890, forward strand.
GCCCGGCCGGGGCACGGGGGCCAGCAGCCGCACCTCGGCCAGGGGGCGCGGCTTGCCGGTGGCCACGCCCTGGGTGCCGAAGGCGAGCCAGTCGACCAGCGACGGGCCCATGGGCACCACCGCGTCGTCCTCGACGCGGCCGAATCCCCCCTCGAACGAGACCAGCCGCACGGGTCCTCCTCGGCAACGGGGCCGGCGTCAGCCGGCCGCTGGGGTGGCCGCCGGAGCCCGCCACGGGGGCTCGGGGCCGGCGAAGGCGGGGGCGACCTCCCTGGCCACCCGCTCCAGGTTCTCGCAGGCGGCCTCGTGGCTGGTGCCCGGCGGGCGGCTCCACAGGCTCACGTGGGTGAAGGGGAGCCGCTCCTGGAACTCGGTCAGGGAAGCCACCACGCCCTCGGCGGTGTCGCAGAACACGGCCGAGCGCTTCAGGCGGCCCGGGTCGATCGGGTCGGGGCGGGGCTGGTCGCGGTCGGTGGCCCAGTCGCCGTAGCGGTCGAGCTGGTAGGCGACGGCCGGGGCCAGCTCGGTGGCCCAGGTGCGCTCGGGGTCGTCGCTGACCCGCAGGTGGACGCCGACCACGACCGGGAAGCCGTCGACCGGCCGGCCGGCCCGCTCCAGGGCCTCGGCCAGCACCGGCCAGCCCTCGGCCGTCTTCTGCCAGCGGTAGTGGGCCAGGGCGAACCAGCCGTCGGCCAGCCTGGCCACCCGGTCCAGCGCCTTGGGGGCGGTGCCGCCCAGGTACAGGGGCGGGCCGCCGGCCTGGGGCGAGCGGGGGCCGACGGGCAGGTCGCCGCCGCCGGGGCCGTCGCCGGCCACCCCCTCGGCCAGGGCGCGGCGCAGGACGCCCAGCTTCTCCTCCAGGAGCCGGCCGCGGTGGGACCGGTCGACCCCGAAGGCGTCGAACTCGCGCTCCACCCAGCCGCCGCCCAGGCCGAGCACCAGCCGCCCCCCGGCCAGCAGGTCGACCACGCCGGCCTGCTCGGCCACCTCCCGGGGGCGGTACAGGGGCAGCAGCAGCACCCCCGTGCCCAGCCGGATGCGTGAGGTCCGGGCGGCCACGGCGGCCAGGAACGGGAGCTGCTGGGAGAGATGGCCGTCCTCGACGGCGTGGTGCTCGCTCCCCCACAGCGCGGCCAGGCCGAGCTGCTCGGCCAGGACCGCCTCCTCGAGGCGCTCGGCGTAGAAGGCGGGGTCGGGCTGGCGCCCGTTGCCGGGTCGCAGCTCGGTCCAGGTGCCGAAGGTCGCTGGGCGTGGCATGCCGGCAACCCTACCCCAAGCTGGCCGGGTCCAGACCTACCTCCCGGCCCGGCGGCCCGGCCCGGCCCTGACCAAACTTTCGACCTCACCGCTCCGAACCAGGGGCATGCACACCGAGACGGTCCCACCGGCCACCGCCCCGCGACCCTGGTCCCGCGCCCGCCGTGGCCGGGGCGTCCTGGCCGGGCTGCTGGCCTGCGGGGCCGCCCTGGGGGTGGCCGAGCTGCTGGCCGGGTGGTCGGCGCCCAGGCGTCGCCGGTGGTCGCGGTCGGCGGGGCGGCCATCGACGCCACCCCCCAGTGGCTCAAGGAGTTCGCCATCCGGGCCTTCGGCGAGCGCGACAAGCTGGTCCTGCTGGCCGGGATCGCCGCCGTCCTGGCCGGGTTCGCGGCCGCCGCCGGGCTGGTGGCCGTCCGCCGCCTGCCACCCGGGCTGGCCGGGGTCGCCCTCCTCGGCGCCGCCGGCGCGGCCGCCGCCCTCTCCCGGCCCGCCGCCGGCCCGCTCGCCGCCCTCCCGTCGCTGGTCGGCGCCCTGGCCGGCGCCGCCGCCCTCACGGCCTTGGTTCGCGGCCCCCGGCCCCGGGCGTCCTCGGCCCCGGCCACCCGGCCCCGGGGGCCCTCCAGCGACGCGGCCCCGGGCTCGGGCCCCCGGTGGGGGAGCGTACCCGACGGGAACGTGGATCGCGCCGCGTTGTCCACAGGGGTCGGGGTGGACCGTCGGCGGTTTCTGGTGACCGGGGTGGTGGTGGCCGGGGGGCGGTGGTCGCCGGGGCCGGGGGGCGGGGTGCTGGGAGGGCGGTCGGACGTGAGCGCGTCGCGGGCCGCGGTCAGGATCCCCGCGCCGGCCAGCGGCGCCCGGGCGCTGGCCGAGGGGGCGGCGCTCGAGCTGCCCGGTCTGAGCAGCTTCTACACTCCGAACCGGGACTTCTACCGGGTCGACACCGCCCTGGTGGTGCCGAGGATCACCGCCGAGGGCTGGCGGCTGCGGGTCCACGGCCGGGTCGACAGGGAGCTGGCGCTGGACTTCGGGCAGCTCCTGGCCCGGCCGCACCACCGTGCTCGCCTACCACGTGGTCGAGGGCAAGCTGAGCCCGGAGATGCTCGCCGGGACGCACACGACCCTCCAGGGCGGCACCATCGAGATCACCGGCTCCGGTGAGGCCTTCAAGGTGAACGGCCGGTCCAGCGTCGTCTGCGGCAACGTCCAGACCGCCAACGCGACCGTCTACCTCATCGACGGCGTGCTCATGCCCAGGAGCTGAGCCCCGCTCCCCCGCCGGGGCCGGCCAATCCGCCGGCCCCGGCGGGACGAATGCCTGGTGAGCCGACCAACACCGAGCGAGGGGCGAGCGTGGCACCGACCTGGACGAGGCGCGACTCCCCACGGCGGCCGGCCGAGACCCCGGTGGCCCGGGCGGCCGGCGAGGAGGCGCTGGAGCGGCTGCTGGCCCTGGTCGCCCGCGGCGACGAGCAGGCCTTCGCCGAGCTCTACCAGCGGGTCGCGGCCGCGGTGTTCGGGCTGGTCACCAGGGTGGTACGTGACCCGGCGCAGGCGGAGGAGGTGACCCAGGAGGTGTTCGTCGAGCTGTGGCGGACGGCGTCGCGGTTCGACCCGGCCCGGGGCTCGGCCAGGTCCTGGATCATGACCTGCGCCCACCGCCGGGCGGTCGACCGGGTGCGCTCGGCCGAGAGCGCGGCCCGCCGTGACGACCTGGCCGGCCGGCGCGACCAGGGGCGCCCCTATGACGAGGTGGTCGAGCAGGTCGAGGCCAGCCTGGAGCGCGAGCACGTCCGCCGGGGCCTTGACGCCCTCACCGACCTGCAGCGGGAGGCGGTGGTGCTCGCCTACTACGGCGGCTACACCCACCGGGAGATCTCCGCGCTGCTCGGGGTGCCGTCGGGGACGGTCAAGACGCGCCTGCGCGACGGGCTGATCCGGCTCCGGGACCACCTGGGGGTGGACGCATGAGCGCGAACCTGCACACCCTGACCGGCGCGTACGCCGCCCACGCGCTGTACGACAGCGAGCGGCTGGCGTTCGAGCGGCACCTGGCCGCCTGCCCCGCCTGCGCCCAGGAGGTGCGCGAGCTGACCGAGACCGCGGCCCGGCTGGGCGCCGCCGTGGCCGCCCGGCCGCCGGCGGTCCTGTGGGAGCGGGTGCTGGCCGAGGCCGTGGCCACCCGGCAGCTGGCGCCGGTGGCGGGGCGGGCCGAGCGGCGCCGGCGGGTCGAGCGCGGCCGGGCCCTCGGCCTGCGGGGCGGCCGGCGCCGGTTCCCGCCCCTGCTCGCCGCGGCCGCGGCCCTGCTGGTGGCCGCCGTCTCGATGACCGCGCTCAACCTGGGCTTGCCGGGGCGGTCGGAGCGGCCCATGGACCTGGTCGCGGCCGTGCTCGGCGCGCCCGACGCCCGC